>NZ_JBGCCA010000044.1:0-82948 GCF_041261265.1 Streptacidiphilus sp. MAP12-33 | reverse complement strand
AGACCGAAGGTGAACTTGTGCGCGGGGGTGGGAACCAGCGGGTCGCTGCTCATGGATGACTCCAGCCTCTATTCGTCATGGCAGAAAACAAATTAGTGTGCGAGGGCCCTGAAGGGAAGAAGCGGGGCGACGCGACCCCCGAACGGATCACCGATACGCTGCGGCGGGCGGACGCGCTGCCGCGTCCCGCCTGACGACGAAGGGAGACCCGCGCCTTGCCCACCGCACTGCCCGCCGGTTCCTCGGGGCCGGCCTCCCAGCAGGGGATGCGCCGCCAGAACCTGGCCCTGGTGCTGTCCACGGTCGCCGGCTCGGGCCCGCTGTCACGGGCCGACGTCGCCGGACGGGTCGGCCTCACCCGCGCGGCGGTCTCCAGCCTGGTCGACGAGCTGCTCGGCGCCGGGCTGCTGGTCGAGGGCGAGACCGCGCCGAACGGCAGAGTGGGGCGGCCCGGCCGGGCGCTGAGCCTGAACGACCGCGGCCCGGCCGGTCTGGGCCTGGAGGTCGGTCCCGCCCACCTCGGCGCCTGCGTGGTGGACCTGGCCGGACAGACGCGTGTCTGGCGACGCGTCCCCGCGATCAACCGCTCCCGCCCGGCCGAGCAGGTGCTCGCCGACCTCGCGGAGGCCGCCGCCTCCGCCACGGAGGAGGCACAGGCGCTGGGGCTGCGGATCGAGGGCACCGTCCTGGCCGTCCCCGGCGTCCTCGGGCCGGGCGCGCCGGGTGCCGCGTCGGTCAGCGTCGAGCACGCCCCGAACCTGGGCTGGCACGGTGTCTCCCCCGCCCGCCACTGGCCTGCCGGGCTGCCGGCGCCGGAGCTGGAGAACGAGGCCAATCTCGGCGCCCTGGCCGAGCTGTGGAGCGGCGGCGAGAGCGCCGACACGCTCGTCCACGTCTCGGCCGAGACCGGCATCGGCGCCGCGCTGGTCATCGGCGGCCACCTGTTCCGCGGCGCCGCCGGTTACGCGGGCGAGCTCGGCCACGTACCCGTCCACAGCGACGGCCCCCGTTGCTCCTGCGGCGCGCACGGCTGCCTGGAGCAGTACGCGGGTGCGCGGGCGGTGCTGCACGCGGCACGGATCGCGGGCAGCGACCAGGACCCGGTGGCAGCGCTCGCCGACCGCGCCCGCGCCGGACACGCGCCGACCCTGGCGGCGCTGCGCCGCGCGGGCGAGGCCTTCGGCATCGCGCTCACCGCGGCGGTCAACCTGGTGGATCCGGCGGCCGTCGTCCTCGGCGGCGCCTACAGCGAGCTGGCCGAGTGGCTGCTGCCCGCGATGGCCGCCGAGCTCGCCCTGCGCGTGCGGGTCCGCCCGTGGGACCCGGACGCGCTGCGCGCCTCCCGCCTCGGCCGCCGCGGCCCGCTGCTGGGCGCGGCCCACCTGACGATCCAGCGGATCGTCAACGACCCGGCCCGCCTGTGGGACTGATCGAGGTCGGCCCGCACGGGGCATTCCGGGTGAACGGCGCGTCGGAGTCGGGGGTGACCATCGCGCTCTCGCCGCTGCCGCGCCGGTGGCGCCCGGGGCAGATGCCACTGGAGCAGGCCGCGTACAGCACGACCCTCGATCGCCGGGGCGACATCTGGGTGCTGACGCCCGCGCCGTGACCCGGACGAGTGGCCTCCGCACGGAGCGTCACCCGACCGGGCCCCGCCCGCGCGCGGCCCGCCCAGGGCAGTGACCACGCTGGATCCACCATCGGGGGATCGGCGCGTCCTCCGGGGCCGCCTCAGCACGGAGGCCGGACCAGTGTCCAAGCAACTCATCACCTCGGCGCACGACCAGCTCCAGCTGGCGCTCTCGGTCGACTTCGGCAGCGGTTTCACCAACGCGTGGAACAAGATCGCCGCATTCGTCCCCAAGTTCATCGGCTTCCTGGCGATCCTGGTCATCGGCTGGATCGTCGCCCGCTTCGTCGCCAGGATGCTCGACCGGGTGATGCGCCGGCTGGGCTCCGAGAAGGTCTCCGAGCGGGCCGGCATCGCGCGGACGATGCAGGGCTCGACGTACGACATGACCGGGATCATCTGCAAGGTCGTCTACTACGCGATCCTGCTCATGACCCTGCAGCTGGCCTTCGGCGTCTTCGGCCCGAACCCGATCAGCACGATGATCGCCGCGATCGTCGGCTGGCTGCCCAAGGGCCTGGTCGCCGTCGTCATCGTGGTCGTGGCGATGGCCATCGCCAACGCGGTCCGCGACATCGTGGGCAACTCGCTGTCCGGCGCGTCCTACGGCAAGGCCGTCGCCCGGATCGCCTGGGCGGTCATCGTCTTCCTCGGCGCGATCGCCGCGCTGGGCCAGGCGGGCATCGCGACCGCGATCACCGGGCCGCTGCTGATCGCCGTGCTGGCGACCGTCGTGGGCGTGGTGGTCGTGGGTGTCGGCGGCGGCATGATCATGCCGATGCGGGCACGCTGGGAGCGGATGCTGGGCGCGGCCGAGCAGGAGACGACCCGGCTGCGCGGTGGCGGCACGGGCGGCGGGGCCTACCAGATGGGCCGCGGCGACGCGATGCAGAACCAGCCGGTGCGGGACATCGAGTCCAGCGGGCGCGAGGGTGGCGAGACGCCGCCCCCCATGGCCTGAGCGCGTCGCTCCCGCGGGTCAGTGCGCGTCCGGCTCCAGCAGCTGGTGCTCGCGCACCAGCCAGCAGACGGCGGTGAGCCGGCACACGGCGTAGTCGTGGCCGACCGGCTCGCGCCAGCCGATCTCCTCCAGCGCGTCGAGGAAACCGAGCGCGTAGTCGGAGAGGTCCTCGGGGTCCGGCGCCTCGGCCACCAGGTCGGGCGACGGGCCCCGCAGGCGTGCGCGGAGGTCGGCGACGTGCTGGTCCACGGCCGCGACGAAGCCGGGCTCGAAAGCGAACTCGGCGAAACGCGTGCCGTACGCCTCGGCGAGTCGAGCCAGGGGCGCGAACCGTATCTCGGACATGCGTTCCAACATACGGTCCGGGACGTGGCCTGTGACCGGCCGAAGGCCCGGCAATCGTGAGACCTTGGGCACACCGGTCAGGAGGTCAGGGGGCCTCCGCCGGAGCCGTCTCCCACGGCCGCTGAGGCAGCGCCTCCCCGGTCTCCAGCAGTGTCTTCAGGTTGGACAGCACCGCCGGCCAGCCGTGTGCGACGTCGCGCAGCGCCTGCGCGTCCGGCAGCTTCTCGTGCGTGACGGTGAGCCGGACGATGTCGCGGTAGGGCTCGACGAGGAAGGTGACGACGGAGGGCTCCGTGGCCGCGCCGTCGTCCGTGCTCGGCTCGCCGAAGGTGATCACCAGCCGGGTGGGCGGCTCCGCCGCCAGGACCCGGCCGACCACGTCGGCGACGCCCGAACCGTCGGTGCGTACATGCTGCCAGCGCGAGCCGGGCCGCCAGTCGGAGACGTTGGCATGGCCCCAGTAGCGGGCGGTCAGGTCGGCGTCGGTCAGTGCGGACCACACCTGGTCGGCGCTCGCCCGGACGTAGGTCGGGTAGGAGTAGGTCGCGATGCTCATGGCGCGATCCTCCGCCCCCCGGGCCCGACCGCTACGACCAGGTGCGCGCGTCGCCGCCGATCCAGGTGACCTGGGCCGGGTCGTCCAGGTTCACGTCGTGGTGGCCCCGGTCGCGGCACAGTCGCAGCACGTCCTCGGGACGGAAGGCGGGGCCCGCGTCGTAGCCCTGGATCTCGACGCGGCGGAAGGGGCGGGGACCGGGGACCACCGCGTGCACGGTGACCAGTGTTGTCGCGCTCATTCCTCCAGCCTGCACCCGGCGCGCCCCCCAGGCATCCCGGATCGCGGCCGGTTCCGCGCGCGCCGTGACGCCTGAGGGCCACCCGGACGCCAGGCAGGAGGCGACCACGAGCAGCGGCCACACCGTCTGCCCCGCCGTCAGGACGCGTTCGGCCAGACCGGCGTCACCGTGCCCCCAGAGCTCCTCGAGGAACCAGAGCGCGCCCAGCAGGAACAGCGCCGACACCGCGCCCGCGAGCTGGGGCCGCAGCGCCCAGGCACGCGGCTGACGGCTGCGGAACGCGGCGAGTGCGGGCCACAGGGCGAGCGAGGAGTAGCCGACCACCACGCCCGCACTGTGCCGCAGGGAGCCGCCGCTCATCGGCACGGGCGAGAAGGCGACCAGGATCGCCGCCACCCCGCCGACGGCCAGCAGGACGCGCCCGACGGAGCCCGCCGCACGCAGTCCCAGCGCGGTGACGAGATGGCACACGCCGAGTACGCCGATGGCCCCGGCCATCAGCCACGGATCGGCCGCGCCCGCGCCCGCGAGCTCGCTGATCGTGTCCGTGAACGGGTCATAACCGGGCCCCTGCAGACCGGCGGCGGCAACCCAGCCGCCCACGAACACGACCGGCGCGGCACTCGAGGACAGCACCGCCCACCAGGCAACACCTCGCACCGGTCCACGGTAGGCATGGCCTCGGCCGTTGTCGGTGGTCCCACGCGGAGCGGCTGGGGTAATTATCCCGAATGATCCTGGCATGCCCACTTCACCAGCGAGGGCACCCCGGCCTGCGAGTGAACCCGAGATGACACCAACTCCCTTGCAGGAGAACAGAAAGCTCGAACTGAAACGGAGTCCGTCGCTTCTCTCGACATGCACACAGCCATCACCTAGGTTCGCGAACGGCTTGAGATCCGGTACCACAGCACCGCCCCGGCAGCGTCGCCGCGGCGGAGAGGGAGGAGCTCGTGGGTCCACGGAACGTCAAGAAGAAACTCCTGGTCGGCTGTTCGGCGCTGACCGCGCTGGCTGCCTTCGTGGTCACCCCGACCGTGGCGAGCGCCGCGAGCGGCGGGCAGTCCGCGAAGCCGGGAGTCGCCGCGACGGCGCAGACCACGCGCCACAACTGCGGCAGCAACATGAGCTGGTGCACCGAGGTCGAGGACAGCGAGGCCGTCTTCGGCGAGGGCCACTACGTCGGGCACGACGAGCCGTCGGTGCTCTTCTACAGCAACAAGGCCGGCTCGGGTAACGACAACACCTACACCCTGCGACTGCCCCAGGACCCGAAGACCCAGCCCAAGCAGGACGGCTCGGGCAGCACCTGGAACTTCCAGCTGCACCCCGCCTTCTGGTTCGGCATGGCGATGTGCGACGACCAGTCCGCCCCCGGGCCCGCCAGCGGCAACGCGCCCTGCAAGCCCGACTCGGACAGCAACGTCTACAACGACAGCAACCCGGCCTCGCCGCACTACATCGGCAAGCACCCCGGCAGCGCGTTCATGGAGATGCAGTTCTACCCGCCCGGCTGGGCCCCGTGGCCGGCCGGGAACAGCTGCGACGCGACGCAGTGGTGTGCCGCGCTGAACATCGACAGCCTCTCCCTGGACTACAACAAGGGCCTGCAGAACAACGACGCGTGCCTCAACTCGGCGGGCGTCGAGTACGTGAACTTCGCCTTCCTGACCAAGAACGGCCAGTCGACCTCCCCGGCCGACCCGACGAACAACAACCGCTTCAACCTCGACGCGGCGCACGACTTCCTCATGAAGTCCGGCGACAAGCTGAAGCTGCACATGTTCGACACCCGCGCCGGGTTCAAGGTCGAGGTCGACGACCAGACCACCCACACCCGCGGCTCCATGACCGCCTCGGTCGCCAACGGGTTCGCGCAGGTCAAGTTCGACCCGAACGCGACGAGCTGCACCACCATCCCGTCCGCGTACCACCCGATGTACTCGACCTCGAGCGAGCAGACCCGCGTCCCGTGGGCCGCCCACTCGTACAGCACGGCCTACTCGGACGAGACGGGCCACTTCGACTACTGCGCGGCCTCGGACCCGAACACGGGCATCTGCACGCAGGCAGCCGGAGGCGGTGCGCTCGACGCGGATCTCAACGGGTGCTTCAACCCGAGCGACTCGACACTGGTACGGATCGGCGGCTGCCTCGGCGAGACCCCGACGGACGACGACTACGACGGTGTGCCCTACCGGATGACCTGGCCAGGCACCGGCACCCCGTCCGTCGACCGGGCGACCAAGCCGACACCGATCATCTTCTCGAGCCCGACCTTCCGCGACGGTCAGCAGTACTCGCGGATCGCCTTCGAGACCGACCTGCCGCGCATCGAGGACAACGACACCCTGCCCGTGCCGTGCAACCGCACGACCGGCGCGAACTGCGTCAACCCGCCGCCCGGGGCCCAGTTCTACCCCTTCTTCACCACCACGCACATGAACGGCTCGTGCGTCTGGCAGGAGGGCGGCGCGAACATCCCCGGCACCACGAACACCTTCGGCGGCAGCAGCCAGGCCGAGTTCGGCGGACTGCTCCAGCTGGTCTACCCCGGAGTCGGCGGACCGCACTTCTTCTACAACGACTTCCGGAACGTCGTGGACAACAACCCATGCCGTAACCGCACGTCGCGGTAGCAGCGGCAGCAACCCGGTGGGAGGGACCGCGCGGCGGGCGCGGTCCCTCCCTTCCGTTCAGCTCAGCTCGGTTCAGCTCGGTTCAGCTCGGTTCAGCTCAGCTCGGCGCAGAGGTCCTCCGTGGAGCCGTCGTGGGCGGCGACATAGGGGTGGCGCGCGGCGTCGATCTCGAGGGTCAGCCGGCCGCTGAGGATCCAGTAGCCGGGCGCGGAGTAGGGGTTGCCCGGGTGGATGCCCATGCCGAGGTGGCCGGAGATCACCCAGGTCTGGCTGCCGTCGGCGTGGTAGTACAGCCACCCTGTCCCGGTCAGGTTCTCGTCCGCGGCCTTGCCGTTGGACACGTTCGTGTAGCGGACCACGAGTTGACCCGTGATCTCCTGCTCCGTGGGCTCCCCCGAGCTGTCCACGGCCAGGGTACGGATCTTCTCGCGGTCCGAGACCGGAACGCCCGAGAGGGCGAAGGGGCAGTCGTAGCCGGCCGCTGCGGTGAACGAGCCGCTGCTGTACGGCTGCCAGGGTCCTGGCTGGTCGGCGGCGGCCGAGGCCGTGGACGCCGGCAGCGCGAGACCGAGTGCGAGGCCGCCGGTGAGCAGCAGGCCCGCGGCTCTGCGGGGTCGTGCGTGCTGGGACTTGGTCATGCCACGAGCCTGCGCCACCCCTCGCCGGGGGCGCGATCCTTTCGAGTACCACCGAATCGTGCGAGGCTGGTCCCGTGCGGGGCCGGGGCCACGCCGGTCCGTTCCCGTTCCGGGGGTGAGCATGCTGCGCCTGCACTTCACGACGGAGGACCTGCTGCGGGTCCGGTTCGCGGTGGCGCCCTCCCCGTTGGTGGAGGGCGTGCTGGCGCTGACCCTGGTCCGGGCGGGCAGCCCCGATCCGGCCCTGGCCCGCTGGCGGCACCGGCTCGCCACCGAACTCCCCTCCCCCGTAGACGGCCTGCTGGAGCTGCTGCGGCCGGACGACGGCCTGGGCCCGCTCTTCCTCGACCCCCCGATCGCCGATCCGGCGGCGGCCTTCGCCCAGGTCGTCGACACACCGCGCGCGGAGGCCGAGGAGGACCTGCGGCGCACCTGGCGGGGGTTGGGCCCGCTGCCCCCTCGGGCGGCGGCGCTGGCCGCCGGAGAGTCCCGCGCCTGGCGGGAGTTGGGCATCTCGGTGGACTGCCTGCTGCGCACGGTGCTGCCACCGTGGTGGCCACGCGTCCTGGCCGGCTTCACCGCGGACGTCGCCTGGCGCGGCCAGGTGCTGATCACCCAGGGGCTCCAGGTGATGCTGGCCGGGCTGACGCCCGGCGCCGCCTGGGAGAGCGGCGGCGTCCTGCGCCTGCCGCGCGGCGGGGCTGCCGTGGACGAGCGGCTGACCGGACGCGGCCTCACCCTGATGCCGTCGCTGCTCTGGCGCGGCTCGCCCCTGCGCGCCCCTCACCCCGACGGCTCGCTGCTGCTGGTCTATCCCGCGCTGACCCCGCTCCCGCTGGTGCCCCCGCAGGAGCCGGGCGCCGATCCCCTGGCGGCGCTGCTCGGCCCGACCCGCGCCCAGGTCCTCCAGTTGCTCTCCCGCCCCCAGACCACCGGCGGCCTCGCCCGCCGTCTCGGCATCAGCGCCGCGACCGCCTCCGACCACGCCAAGACCCTCCGCGCCGCCGGCCTGGTCGCCACCGCTCGCGACGGCAAGTACGCCCGCCACACCTGCACGACGCTCGGCGCGCGACTGCTGGCCGGTGGGTGAGGGCATGGGTATGAACCTGTCCGACCGTCACATTCCGCACCAGGAGGATCAAGAGGCGCAGTAGGGTGCGAAGCGGCGGGCGGATGCGGCATTCCGCCCACGCGTCGTGATCCTGGGGGGAAGCATGGTGGAGCCCGAACTGGTCGCCCTGGCGACGACGGCCGGAACGGCGGTGGCCAAGGCGGCCGGTACCGACGCCTGGAACGGGCTGCGGGAGGCGGTCGCCCGGCTCTTCCGCCGTGGCCACGCGCCCGAGACCGCACAGCGGAAGGCGCTGGAGCGGCTGGACCGCACCGCCGCCGAGCTGGAGGGCGCCGCGGCCGGTACGGCCGAGCAGGCCCGGGGCCTGGAGGCGGCCTCCTGGAAGGCCCGCTTCCAGGATCTCCTGGAGGACCTGGACGACGAGCAGCGCGCCGCTGTCGTCGCCGAACTGCGCACGCTGCTGGGGGAGTCGGCCGCGGGGCCGGCCGACGGGGCGGGGCTGGTCTCCGGCAACAGCTTCCACGGCCCCACCGCGTTCCAGGCGGGGAACGGCAACCGGCAGGACGTCCGGTTCGGCGGTCCCGCGTGACCGCGCCCGGGAGCGGGCCGGTGGGCGGTGGCGTCTCCGGTGCCACCTTCAACGGCCCTGCCGCCTTCATCGCCGGTGACCACGGCACGCAGCACGTGCACCTCGTCTACCAGTGGCGGCCCGCCTACCGGGTCGAGGACTACCCGCTCGACGCGAGTCCGGTCTCCGCCCGGCTGCTGGCCGGCCAACCCTCACGACTGCTCCGGGCCGCCCACCGGGCGGTCCCCTTCACCGGCCGCGGCAGGGATCTGGCGAAGCTCGCCGACTGGCGCGACGACCCCGCCGACCGGCTGGCCGTGCGACTCGTCCACGGCCCCGGCGGCCAGGGCAAGACGCGGCTCGCCGCCCGCTTCGCGGAGCTCAGCCGCGCGGCGGGGTGGACGGTGTGGCAGGCGGTGGCGAACGAGACCGGCGCCGATCCGCTCGCCGCCGGCCCGGCTCCGGAGCTCGGAGCCGGGGTCCTCCTCGTGGTCGACTACGCCGAGCGCTGGCCCACCGCCGACCTGCGCAGACTCCTCCAGGATCCGCTGGTGCACCGCACCGGCGTGCCGGTGCGCGTCCTGCTGCTCGCCCGCCCGGCGGGCCTGTGGTGGGAGAGCCTGGAGACCTGGATCGGTGACACCCTCGACACGCTCGCCGAGAGCCATCCGCTTCGGCCGCTGGCCGACGACTCCACCACCCGCGCCGACCTGTTCCGCCACGCCCGCGACAGCTTCGCCGACCTCCTCGGTCTGCCCGCCGCCACCGCGGCACTGATCCGTCCGCCACAGGACGCGGAACTGGACGAGGACTACGGGCAGGTCCTCACCCTCCACATCGCCGCACTGGCCGCCGTGGACGCGGCGCTCCACCAGGAGAAGGCCCCGGACAACCCCGCGCGCGCCTCCGCCCACCTCCTGGGGCGCGAGCGCGCACACTGGCGCGCCCTGCACCAACGTTCCTCCCAACCCCTCGCCACCGCACCGGAGTCGATGGGCCGGGCCGTGCTGACCGCGACCCTCACCCGCCCGCTGGCCCGGCCCCACGGCCTGATCGCGCTCGCCCGCGTCGGTCTCGCCGACTCCTCCGCGGCCGCCAACACGCTCCTGGACGACCACCGCTTCTGCTACCCGCCGCAGCCCGGCGACCCGGCCGGCGGCGTCACCGTGCTCGAGCCGCTCTACCCCGACCGCCTCGGCGAGGACTTCATCGGACTCGCGACACCCGCCGCCCGGGGCACCGCGCACCCGGTAGCCGGGGCGGTCACCGACGACTGGGCTCACCAGGCCGCCGAGCGGCTCCTGCGCACACCCGGCGACGCGGACGCGGCGGCGCCCTGGACGCGTGACGTCCTCATCGTGCTGATCGAGACCGCCCGCCGCTGGCCGCACGTCGCCACCGGCCAGCTCTTTCCGCTGCTGCGGAACCACCCCGAACTCGCCCTGCTCGCGGGCGGCACGGCGTTGACCACCCTGGCCGGTCTCGACGACGTCGACTTCTCCGTCCTGGACGCGGTCAGGAAGCGGTTCCCCTCGGAGCGGAACACGGACCTCGACGTCGGCATAGCGGCGGTCACGGCCCGCCTGGCCCGTCACCGCCTGGCCACGATCCCGGACGATCCGGTCGCCCGGGCCCAGGTACAGGACGAGCTCGCCGTGCGGCAGGCCCGGGCAGGCCTGCGCCGGCCGGCCCTGCTCGCCGCGCGAGGTGCGGTGGAGGACTGGCGCGCACCCGCCGCCGAGAACCCGGACGTCCACGCGGCCGATCTCGCCGCCTCACTCGTCAACCTCGGCGTCTACCTGTCGGCCTCCGGGCAGCCGGAGGAGGCGCTGACCGTCACCGAGCAGGCGGCGGACCTCTACCGCGCGTTGGCCGAGACGGACCGGGCCGCTCACGAGTCCGACCTGGGCGCGGCCCTGAACAATCTCGGCATCCGGCTGGCGGCGGCGGGACGGCAGCGTGAGGCGCTCGCCGTCACCGAGCAGGCGGTGGAGATCAGGACCCGTCTGGTGGCCCTGGACCTGGCCGCCCACGGCAGCGACCTCGCGGGTTCGCTGAACAACCTCGGCATCCGGCTGGCGGCGCTCGGGCAGCACCACGAGGCGCTCGTGGCAACGGTGCGGGGAACCGAGCTCTACCGTGAGCTCGCCGCCAAGGATCCACACGCCCACGAACCCGACCTGGCCACCTCCTTGACCGGCCTCGGTGTGTTTCTCGCGGAGGTGGGCCAGCGGGGTGCCGCGCTGGAGGTCACCGAGCAGGCGGAGGAGATCTGGCGCCGGCTCGCGGCGGCGAACCCGATCGCCCACGAGCGCGACTTCGCACTCACGCTGAACAATCTCGGCATCCGGCTGGCGGAGGCCGGGCTGCTGCGTGAGGCGCTGGCGACCGGCGAGCAGGCCGTGGAGATCCGCCGCCGACTGGCGGAGGACGATCCGGCGGCCCACGAGCACGATCTCGCCGTCTCCCTGACCAACCTCGGGTCGTACCTCTCCGGCCTCGGACGGCCGAACGAGGCGCTCGCCGCGTCGGAGGAGACCGCGGAGATCCGGAGCCGGCTGGCGGCGCGGAACCCGGCGGACCACGACCGTGACCTCGCCATCTCCCTGAACAACCTCGCGGGCGTGCTGTCGACACTGGGACGCCACCGCGAGGCGCGGAGGACGGCCGAGCGGACGGTGGAGATCTGGCGCAGGCTGGCCGAGGAGAATCCCGCGGCCCACGCACCCTCCCTGGCCCTCGCGCTCGCCATGACGGCCCACGTCATCGCGGCGACCGGCGAGCTCGACGAGGCACTGAGGATCACGGGCGAGTCGGTGGAGATCTACCGCAGCCGCATCGGCGCGGCCCCTGCGCTGCTCTCGCGGCTCGTCGACGTGATGGAGATGCAGGCGTCGATCCTCGACGCGCTCGGACGAACCGGGGAGGCGACCCAGCTGCGCCGCTGGATCGCGGGGACCGCCGGGACCGCCGAGACCGCCACCTGAGACACCGGCACCGCCATGTCCGGGGGTGCCGGTGCCGACAAATTCCCGAAACAATTCCGTCATTGACTTCCGGCGACAGCGGCTGACATTCTGCTGTTCGTGAGTCAGTACGAGGTCCTCTTCACGCGCCTGCACGTCGATCTGCGACGCCAGGCCAGTGCGATCTGTGCCGTCGGCCGCTGACGCGTTCCGCGTCCCCGCCACCACAGCCTGACCTGCTGATCTCCTTTTTTCCGCCGTTTCTCTTCCGCGCCCGCGAATTCTGCCGACCGACGCCGTCGTCCGGTCGTTCCCTGCTGCGCATTCGCGTTCTCACTCTCTCCCGGGAGCCTTTCGTGTCCACACTTCTCGTGATTTCCGGCAGTCCCGCCCGGACATCCCGCACCGCACCGCTCGCCGGCCACCTCGCCCGTCGGCTCTCCCTGAGCGGCTTCGACGTCGAGCACCTGGACCTGCGCGGACTGCCGCCGGACGCGCTGCTGGAGGCGGACACCGACCACCCGGAGGTGCGCCGCGCCCTGGAGGCGGTCGCCGCCGCCACCGGCGTCGTGGTGGCCACGCCCGTCTACAAGGCCGCCTACACGGGCCTGCTCAAGGCGTTCCTCGACCTGCTCCCCCAGGACGGCCTGGCCGGGAAGACGGTCCTGCCGCTGGCGACCGGCGGCACCATCGCCCACCTGCTGAGCATCGACTACGCCCTGCGGCCGGTGCTCAGCGCTCTCGCGGCCCGGCACGTCGTCGGCGGCGTCTTCCTGCTGGACCGCACCATCGAGGCGCGCGGCACCGACGCCGTGGACCTCGCGCCGGAGGCGGAGCAGCGGCTCTTCGAGGCGGTGGACGCGTTCATCGACGCCCTGCCGACCGGCGGCCCGGTCCTGGCCGCGGCCTGAACGCCGTAGCCACGCCCCCTCCCCGCAGCAGACGAGCCTCCGGACAAGGACCGCACCGCCATGCCCACGACCCGCTCCCCACTCCATCTCGCCGTCGACCTCGACGGCGCCGGACACCACCCGGCCGCCTGGCGCGAGCCGGGCGCACGCCCGAATGAACTCTTCGACTCCGCCTACTGGTTGGATCTCGCCACCGAGGCCGGGCGCGGTCTGCTCGACTTCGTCACGCTCGCGGACGGCCTCGCTCCGCAGTCGGCGCGGCCGGGCGAGCCGGACGCGCGGACCGACCAGGTACGCGGGCGGCTGGACGCGGTCCTGCTGGCGGCGCGGCTCGCGCCGCGCGTCCGGAGCCTCGGCTTCGTCCCGGCCGCGACCGTCACGCACACCGAGCCGTTCCATCTCTCCAAGGCCGTCGCGACCCTCGACTACGTGAGCCGAGGGCGGGCGGGCCTGCTGGCGCAGGTCAGCGGGGACGCGGCCGAGGCCGCGCACTTCGGCCGCCGGGACCCGGCGAGCCTCGCCGACCCCGCGCTGCTGGACGCCGAGGCGGGCGACTGGATCGAGGTGCTGCGCCGGCTGTGGGACAGCTGGGAGGACGACGCGGAGATCCGGGACACGGTGAGCGGTCGCTTCGTCGACCGGGACAAGCTGCACTATGTCGACTTCAGCGGGCCGCACTTCAGTGTGAAGGGCCCGTCCATCACCCCCCGGCCGCCGCAGGGCGGGCCGCCGGTCGCGGTCGCCGCCCGCGACGAGTCGGGGTTGCGGCTGGGTGGACGCTCGGCCGACGTCGTGTTCACCGCCCCGCGCAGCGACGCGCAGGCGGCGGCCGCGGTGGGCACGGTGCGCGCGGCGCAGGCCGAGGCGGGGCGCGAGCACGAGACGGTGCACGTCCTGGGCGAGCTGGTGGTCTACCTGGACGCCACCGCGAGCGCCGCCGCCGAGCGGCTCGCCCGCCTCGACGCGCTCGACGGCTCCCGGCAGGAGGAAGGCCCGGAGGTCTTCACCGGCACCCCGGCAGGCCTCGCCGACCTGCTGCTGGACTGGGCCCAGACGGGCCTGACCGGCTACCGGCTGCGCCCGGGTGTGCTGGCCCACGACCTGTCGGCGATCACCCGGGGCCTCGTGCCGGCGCTCCAGCGGCGCGGCGCGTTCCGCGCGGCGTACCCGGGCGGCGACCGCACGCTGCGCGACCTGCTCGGCCTGCCGCGTCCGGCCAACCGCTACACCGTCCGACGCGCTCTGCAAGCGATCTGAGGCGAGGTCAGTCACCTTTCCACCGCCCGCCCGAGAAACCGAAGGAACGGAACGCCGCCGTCATGAGCAGGCCCCGCAAGCAGGTTCACCTCGCCGCGCACTTCCCCGGCGTCAACAACACCACCGTCTGGAGCGATCCGCGCGCCGGCAGTCACATCGAGTTCGACTCGTTCGTCCACTTCGCGCGGACCGCGGAACGCGGCCTGTTCGACTTCCTCTTCCTCGCCGAGGGCCTGCGGCTGCGCGAACAGCACGGCAGGATCTACGACCTGGACGTGGTCGGCCGACCGGACACCTTCACCGTGCTGGCCGCGCTCGCCGCCGTCACCGAGCACCTCGGGCTGACCGGCACCATCAACTCCACGTTCAACGAACCGTACGAGGTGGCACGGCAGTTCGCCACGCTGGACCACCTCTCCGGCGGGCGGGCCGCGTGGAACGTGGTGACCTCCTGGGACGCGTTCACCGGCGAGAACTTCCGCCGCGGCGGCTTCCTGCCGCAGCAGGACCGCTACTCCCGCGCGCGGGCCTTCCTGCACACCGCGCACGAGCTGTTCGACTCCTGGCCCGAGGACGCCGTCCTGGCCGACCCCGGCACCGGCCGGTTCCTGCGCGACGCGCGGGCGGGCGCGTTCGAGCACCGCGACCGGCACTTCGACATCCACGGCCGGTTCAACGTGCCGCGCGGCCCGCAGGGGCGTCCGGTGATCTTCCAGGCCGGAGACTCCGAGGAGGGCCGGGAGTTCGCGGCGGCCGACGCCGACGCGATCTTCAGCCGGCACAGCACCCTGGACGAGGGCCGCGCCTTCTACGCGGACGTCAAGGGCCGCCTGGCCCGCTACGGCCGCCCTCCCGAGGACCTGCTGATCCTGCCCGCGGCCACTTTCGTCCTCGGCGACAGCGACGCGGACGCGCGGGAACGGGCGCACGAGGTGCGCCGGGCCCAGGTCAGCGGCCAGACGGCGCTGCGCTTCCTGGAGCAGGTCTGGAACCGCGACCTCTCCGGCTACGACCCGGACGGCCCGCTGCCCGAGATCGACCCACGCGTCGGCGAGCACACCGTCGCCCAGGGCCGCGCGCAGGTCCGGATGTTCCGCGACCCGCTGGCCACGGCCCGGGAGTGGCGGGAGCGGGCGGCGGGCAAGCAGCAGTCGATCCGCGAGTTCGTCATCGAGTCCACCGGCCGCCAGACCTTCGTCGGCTCCCCGGCCACGGTCGCCGAACAGATCGACTCACTGGTCCAGGCGGACGCGAGCGACGGCTTCATCCTCGTCCCGCACCTGACACCGACCGGCCTCGACGAGTTCGTGGACCGGGTCGTCCCGCTCCTCCAGGAACGCGGCGTCCACCGCACCGCGTACGAGGGCGCCACCCTGCGCGACAACCTCGGCCTCCCCCGCCCCGCACCCGTCACGGGGGCGGGCCACCGCGAGGCGTCCTGACGCCCCAGCGGAACCGTGCGAGCCCGGTGGGCCGGGTGCCTTGAGGCACCGGGCCCACCGGGCTCGGTCGTTCACTGCCGCAGGACCTGACGCTCTCCCGCGTGGACCGACAGGGGCAGGCGGTTGCCCGGGGGCGGGAAGGGGCACAGGAAGTGGTCCGCGAAGGCGCAGGGCGGGAGGAAGGCCCGGTTGAAGTCGAGGACGGTCGTGCCGTCCGCGGCGGGCGCCGGGAGTTCGACGAATCGGAAGCGGTAGTTCCGCTCCTCCGCATCGCCGAAGACGGCGCTCAGCGCGCCCGTCACGCCGCGCGAGACGGCGAGGGTGCGGGCGGTCCCGTCCGGGGCCGTGAACGCCACCTCGCCGGCGAGGGCGAGGCCGCGGTCGCGGCCGTCGGCGTTGGGGACGGCAACGGTCTGCTCGGCCTCGTACGGGGAGAAGCGGGCCGCCAGGGCCCAGTCCTCGGTGAACGGGTGGGCCGCGATGCCCGCGAAGGACGCGCGAGCGGGGGCCGCGGGGTCGAAGACCCGGACCGCGTACTCGCCGTCGCGCAGGATCAGGCTGAGGCGGCGCCCGCCGTGCGTGATCCGCGACGGCCGCTCCGCGGTGTCGGGGCAGAGCCGCACGGTACGGTCCAGCGGCTCGTCGTCGACGGCGAGGCCGTCGTGGCGGGTGGCGGTGAGAGCGACGCAGGAGCCGCTCTCGTCCAGCTCCCAGCGACCGGGGACTCCGGGCACGCCCGGGCCCAGGTCGCGCAGCCAGTGGGTGCCGGTCAGCGAGAGGGGGCCGTGCGGCGCACGGACGGTGATGACACGCTGGTCGATCCAGTGCTTCCAGGCGTCCTGGGCCGTGGTCATGGGGTCGCTACCTCGTTTCCCGCGGGCGCGTGCGCGCGCCCGCGTCACTTGATCGAAGACGTCCGGAGGCCGACGGGCAGCAGCAGCGGTGGGCTCGCCGAAGAGGCGGGCTCACGAAGGGGGAAGGGCCGGGCAGAGCGGCCCGCTACCGAGTCAGCAGGGAGAAGGCGTCAGGCGCGACACGCGGCGGACCACACACGACCGAAGTCGATGTGGCCTCGGATGACGAGACGCTGCTCGGTGTTCACCCACACAGTTGACCAGCGGCGCGGCGGTCGCGTCAACCGGCGTCCACACCCCGGCCGGACGGCGTCCGGCGGGCCCGGGGCAGGAAACTGACGGCGCCGAGGACCAGCAGCGCCGCGAGCGAGGCCCACGTTCCCGTGGTGCTCGGCGCCGACGCCGTCGCCCCGGCGAGGACCAGCGCCGCCGTTCCCGGCACGACGCCGAGGGCCGTCGCGAGCGTGAACGGCGCCGGCCGGGTGCCACCCAGCGCGCAGCCGTAGTTGATCGCGGCGAAGGGCAGCACGGGCAGCAGCCGCAGCGCGAGGACCGCACGGAAGCCGTGGTCGCGCAGCTCGCGGTCGAGAACGGCGAAGCCGCGCCGCTCCAGGAAGGCGAAGCGGCGGCCGCGCAGCGCGGCGCGGCCGAGGGCGAAGGAGGCCGTCGCGCCGAGGGTGGTGGCCGCGACCGCCAGCGGCAGGCCCGCCGCAAGGCCGAACCAGGCTCCCGCCGCCAGGTTCAGCACCGGCTTGGGCACCAGGACCACCGTCGCCGCGGCGTAGAGGAGGACGAAGACCGCACCGGCGAACAGCGGCGGCAGACCGGAGAGCGGGTCGGACCCCGCCACCAGGTGCGCGACGGCCCGCTGCGCGCTCGCCGCGCCCAGCACCGCCGCCGTGACGGCGGCGAGTCCGGCCCCGGCGAGCATGAGCCGGGAGACGGTCGAACGTGGGAAGGTCAGACGGGCCAACGCTCGCCCCGCCACGCGGCGTCCCAGAACATCCACTCGTACTGGGAGGACGTCACGAACCGCTCGCGCACGCGGGCCCGCTCGGCCGGGGAGAGCTCCTCCCCGAGCGCGTCCGTCAGCGCCAGGACGCGCCTGACCACCGACTGGAACGCCTCGTCGCCGTAGGCGGCGATCCAGCGGGCGTAGAGGGGGTCGGTGGACGACTGCGCCAGCAGTTCCTCGCCGACCCGGGCGTAGATCCAGTAGCACGGCAGCACCGCGCCGACCGCCTCGGCGTAGCTTCCGCCGTACGCGGCCGCGAGCAGGTGGGTGGTGTAGGCGCGGGTGGTCGGCAGCACCAGCTGCCCCAGCGGTTCGTCGCCCAGCTCGGCGCCGAAGCCGGCCAGCATCTCCTGCTCCGCCGCGAGCGCGCCGACGGCGTCCTCGACGAAGGCCCGCAGCGCCGCGGACTCCGGCGCCCGGGCGCCGCAGAGAGCGAGCGCGCGGGCGTAGTCGCGCAGGTAGAGCGAGTCCTGCTCGACGAAGTGCCGGAACGCCGCGCGCGGAAGCGTGCCGTCGGTGAGCCCGCGGACGAACGGGTGCTTGAGGATCTCGGCGTAGATCGACTCGATGTCGGACCACAGGTCGTCGGTGAGACTCATGCCGTCGACCCTGCCACATCCGGCGGCGCGAGGTCGCGGCGGGTCAGTGGGCGGAACGCTCCAGCGGCCCGTGGACACTGGTGGTGACGGTGGTCGAGGAGTTGTCGTTCTGCACCGTGGAGCTCACGCCACCGCTGATCAGGCCGAGCACCAGGAAGGCCACGAGCAGGGCCTTGGCCCCACCGCTGAGCAGCAGCGGCCGGCTCGCGGATTGGCGCTCGGCGAGCGCGAGGGACTCGTCACCGAAGAGGCGCTTGGGGTACGCCGGGGTGAGCATCGTCCAGTAGGCGCTGAACCGCATCGCGTAGCGGACGGTGGCCGCGGTGGCGCCGAAGATCGGCTCCGGCAGCCGGCCGAGGACCAGCGCGATCAGCCAGAAGAAGAAGCAGATCGTGTACCAGCCGGTCGTGGCCAGCCACTGGATGATCGCCGCGGGAATGGCGAGGAAGAGCCGGAAGAGGACGGCGAGCCGGTTCAGCTCGGTGGGCCGGACGTCGACCTGCACCGGGTAGCCGGGGGCGTCGAAGGCGAACGGCGGGTACGCGTCGACCAGCAGCATGGAGTAGGCGTAGACGCGCGTCTGGTAGACGAGCAGCCCGGCGAGGTACCTGGCCACCGGCCCCGGCAGGCGGCCCAGCACGAGGGCGGCGAACCAGCCGAAGATCACGACGAAGAACCCGACGAAGCCCAGCACGGCCAGCACGACGTAGTGCGGGACGGCCAGCAGCCACCGCAGCAGCACCGTCCACCGCCGCTGCGCGCCCGGCCCCGGCAGGTCCAGCTCGGGAAGCACCTCGCCGTAGGGCGTGGGCGGCGGGGGCGCCCACAGCTGCTGTTGCGACATCGGCACGTCCCTTCGTGGCGGGGTCGGGCTCCGCGCTTCCACGGCCGCGACGGAACGACCCGTCGGACCGTCAGGATCGCCCGGTCACGCCCACAGCGCGCGCCGGACTGCCCCGGATGGGCGGACAGCCACGCGCGGCGAGCCCGCACAGCGCCCGCGCCGCGGCGGCGCCTCGCGCACCGAGCGGCGCGACCACGACACACAGCAGGCGCGGCGCAGCGCGCACCGGACACCCCCGGAAGGGTGGAGACCCCCACCGGCGCAGCGCGGACGACGCGGGGCGCGCCCGCCCAGCGGCGGCGCCTCGCGCCCGGCGACGCGGCTGCGGCACGCGGCAACGCGCCGAGCCCGCCCGACGCGGGGGCGCTCGCAGAGTTTCGCGCGCTCCTGGTGTGCGCCCGAACGCGCCCCCCGCGCACGGCGCCGACCCACCCCGGGGCCGACCCAGTCGGCTGCTGATCGGTCGAGTGTGATCATTCTGCGACCGCCCCCGCAGCCGAACGATCACCCTCGGGCGGCTTCAGATCGTGCACACCTCGAACACCGTCGAATCTCCGCGCGAGCACGAATTGTCATGGCCAGCGCATGCATCGGCCGGTGCGCCGCCGCGCACTCCCGTGCGCTGCGACCGCGACGCGTCGCCGCAGGCCGGGCGGTTCATGAATCGGACGAGGACCGCGAGTGGTCCGCTCGTCGACCACCGCCTGCCGCCCGCACCGGAGGACAGCACCCCGATGGCGCCCCGCCACCCGAACGTACGCCTGCGCGCGCTCACCCACGAGGCCGGATGGAGCGGCGCCGCCCTGGCCCGCGCGGTGAACCGGGCCGGCGCCGAGATAGGCCTGACGCTGCGTTACGACCGCACCTCCGTCGCCCACTGGATGGCCGGCACCCGGCCGCCCGCGAGTGTCGCCGGGGTCGTCGCGGAGGCGCTCGCCCGCCAGCTGGGGCGGCCGCTGCGGCTCGCCGACATCGGGCTCGCGCCCGAGGCGTCGGAGCGGGTCCCGGCCGTGGCGGCCCGCCCGGCGCTCGTGGACCTCGCGGAGCTCGACACCGTCCAGCCGCGCACCCGCCCCTACCGCCTCGGGAGCCCCGAGCCGGCACCCACCGCGCCGCACCCCCTCGGCGCACCGCCGCCCGCCCGCGGGGCGAGCGGGGCCCACCGGCGACGGGCCCCCGAGCCTGCCGGCGGGCCGACCGCCGGGCGCACCGCCGAGCGGGTCACCCTCGCGCACGTCCGGGACGCGCGGAACATGCTCCGCACCTTCACCGCCGTCGACTGCGCCTACGGTGGCGGGCACTCACGCGCCGCCCTGACGGGCTTCCTGCGCAGCGGTGTCGCCGAGTGGCTCGCCGCCACGGCCGCGCCCAGGACGCGGCGGGAGCTGCTGCTGGTCGCCTCGGAGCTGACCCGCCTGGCCGGGTCGATGTGCCACGACGAGCAGCGGCACGGCGTCGCGCAGGGCTACTACCAGGCGGCCGCACGGCTGTCGGCCGAGGCCGACGACGCGCAGGGGCAGGCGGCGGCGCTGTGCGCGCTCAGCGCGCAGGCGCACGAGCTCGGCCACCGTGACCACGCGCTGACGCTGGCCGAGGCGGCGACCTGCCACCGCTCGAGACTGCCCGCCTGGCTGGCGGCCGCCGTGGCGGGCCAGCTGGCGGTCGCGGCGGCGGGCAGGGGTGAGCGGCACCGCGCGTTGACCCTGCTGGACCGGTCGGCGGAACTACTGGGCCGGGCGAAGCCCGAGGGCGACTACCACCGGGCTGCGCACGAACACCACCAGTCCGAGGTCCTGAGCGCGCTCGGCGACCGCACCGGAGCGGTCGCCGCGTTACGCCGCTCGGTGCGGCTGCGCCCGCAGGAGGAGCGCCGCGCCCGCGCGACCGGCAACGCCCGGCTCGCCGAACTCCTGCTGGACGGAGGCGCCCTGGAGCCCGCGTGTGCGGCCTGGCACGCGTTCCTCGACGACTGGCCGCTGCTGCGCTCGGCCCGCGCCGACCGCGCGGCCCGCACCCTGCGCAGCCGTCTGCGTCCCTTCGACACCACCGCACCCGGTCGCAGCGTCCTCGCCCGGCTGCAACCCCGCTGACGCTCCCCCACCGCGCCTTCAACATCGCGGAACTTTCAACGCGGCGGTCCTGCTCCCCAGCCCCACGGCCAACTCCCGTCCCGCTTACTGGAATCACGCATCCCGGTCGCTGACCGGGAACCGCGAGCCACCTAGGAGGTCGCACTCATGTCCATGGAGGCCACAGAGAGCCCCGCAGGGGTCGACGGCACTCCCGACCAGCAGAGTCTCAGCACCCGCGCGGCTCGCAACCTGGCGACCACGACCAAGTCCACGCCACAGATGCAGGGCATCAGTTCGCGCTGGCTGCTGAAGAACCTGCCCTGGGTCAACGTCGCCGGCGGCACCTACCGGGTCAACCGGCGGCTGTCGCTCGCCGTCGGCCGTGGTCGGGTCGGGTTCGTGCAGGGCGGGGCCGACGACGTGCAGATCGTCCCGGAGACGCTGCGGGAGATCCCGGCGCTTCACGACGTCGAGGACCTGGCGCTGCTGCGCGAGCTCGCCTCGCGCTTCCAGGTGCGGGAGTTCCACGCCGGTGAGGTGCTCGCCGAGGAGGGCTCGCCGATCGAGGAGGTGTTCATCGTCGCCCACGGCCGGATCAACCGGCTGAGCACGGGCAAGTACGGCGACACCAACCTGATCGGCGTGGTCACCGACGGCGACCACCTCGGCGACGAGGCGGTCCTGACGAGCGACCCGCTCTGGCTGACCACCGCCCAGGCCTCGACCTCGGGCACCGTCCTGGTGCTGCCCTGGTCGCAGGTGCTGGACCTGTTCGACCGGGCGCCGCAACTGCGGGACCACATCGAGCAGTTCGTCGCGGGTTCGCAACGGGCGACCAACAGCAGGGGCGAGGCCTCGATCGAGGTCAGCGCCGGGCACGACGGCGAGCCGGTACTGCCGAACACCTTCGTCGACTACGAACTCGCCCCGCGCGAGTACGACCTGAGCCTGACCCAGACGGTGCTGCGGATCCACTCCCGGGTGGCCGACCTCTACAACAGCCCGATGAACCAGACCGAGCAGCAGCTCAAGCTGACCGTGGAGGCGATCCGCGAGCGGCAGGAGTGGGAGCTGGTCAACAACCGCGAGTTCGGGTTGCTCCACAACACCGCCTACGACCAGCGGATCAGCACCTGGTCCGGTCCGCCCACCCCGGACGACATGGACCAGCTGCTCAGCATGCGGCGCAGCACCACGATGTTCCTGGCCCACCCCAAGGCCATCGCGGCCTTCTTCCGCGAGTGCAACAAGCGCGGCCTGTACCCGGACACGATCGACCGCAACGGCCACCGGCTCCCGGCCTGGCGCGGAGTGCCGATCTTCCCGTGCGGCAAGCTGCCGATCGAGGACGGCCACACCACCTCGATCATGGCGATGCGCATGGGCGAGGACAACCAGGGTGTCGTCGGCCTGCACCAGCTGGGCCTGCCCGACGAGGTCGAACCGAGTCTCAACGTGCGGTTCATGGGGATCGACGAGAAGGCGATCATCTCCTACCTGGTCACCGCGTACTACTCGGCGGCGATCCTGGTGCCGGACGCGATCGGCATCCTGGAGAACGTCGACATCGCGGCCCCGCGCTCGTGAGGGCGGACGCCACGATGCCCCACCTCGACGCGGAGCTGCTGGGTCGCATCCTGGCCGGCCCGGCCGGCCCGGGCACCACCGCCGTCCGCCTGTTCCGCCCCCAGAGCCCGCAGGACCCCCAGGGCGCGCAGGACGCGCAGGACGCGCAGGACCCGCCTGCGGAGGCGGTCGGGAGCGGAGCGACCGCCGAGGCCGGTGCGTCCTCACGTGTCACCGTGCCGGAGCTGTACTGCCCGCACGCGGTGCGTGACGACCCGGTGCTCGGGCAGGTCGTCAACGAGCGGCTGGTGTCCTGGGCGGAGGAGATGGGCCTGTTCCAGGGTCGGTTGGAGCGGCTGCGGTCGCACGACTTCGGCCGGCTGTTCATGCTCGCCCACCCCGACACCGACGACCCGGACCGGCTGCTCGCCGCCGCCCGCTGCGGGCTGGCGGAGTGGGCGGTGGACGACCACTGGGTGGACGAAGGAGACGACACCAGGCCGGAGCTGATCGGCCTGCGGGTGGCCCTGGCCCACGCGGTGGTGGACCCGATCCGGCTGCCCCTGCGCTACGAGCCGCAGTTCGAGGAGGTCGTGGCCGGGGAGCCGGTGCTGCGAGCCTTCCGCTCCGCGCTCACGCTGCTGTCGACGATCGCCAACCCGACCCAGGTCGCCCGCCTGCGGCACGAGTTGGCGGTGATGTTCGTCGGCTACGGCCAGGAGGCCGAGTGGCGGATGTCCGGACGCAGGCCCGCGGTGTGGGAGTACCTCATGCACCGCTACGAGAACGCCTTCTTCCCGTGCATGGTGCTGGTCGACCCGGTCGGCGGTTACGAGCTGCCCGCGCACGAGTTCGCGGACCACCGGGTGCGCCGCACGTACCTGTACGCGGGCGTGGCCAACGTCCTGCTCAACGACCTGTACTCGATGGGCAAGGAAGACCCGACCGACACCAACCTGCCCAATCTCATCGCCGCCGAGGAGGGCTGCACCCTCCAGCAGGCGGTCGACGAGGCGGCCCGGATCCACGACGAGCTGATGCGCCTCGTCGAGGCGGAGTCCGCCGCGCTCAGCGCGCTCGGCTCGCCCGAGCTCAAGCGCTTCCTCGCCGGAGTCTGGGCCTGGATGGGCGGCAGCCACACCTGGCACGCCTCCAGCGCCCGCTACCACGGCGCCAGTTGACCATCCGCAGGACCGCACCGAAGGCACGGCCAGCACCACCGCACCACCCGCACGACCCGCACGACCCGCACGACCGCACCACCTCTCACGAACACCGAGAACCGGAGAAGAACAGCTGTGATCCTCAGCGAGAAGACCACGCTCCCCTCCCAGGCCACCGGCACCGCCCCCGTGCGCACCAGCCCCTACCAGGACTCCGTCGCCGCGTACTGGAACGCCGAGCGCAACCCGGTGAACCTGCGTCTGGGTGAGGTGGACGGCTTCTACCACCACCACTACGGCATCGGTGAGCCCGACTGGTCCGTCCTGGAGGGCCCGGAGGACACCCGCGAGGAGCGCACCGTCCGCGAGCTGCACCGCCTGGAGTGCGTCCAGGCCCAGCTGCTCGCCGACCACCTCGGCCCACTGACCGCTGACTCCCGGGTCCTCGACGCCGGCTGCGGCCGCGGCGGCGGCAGCCTCGTCGCCAACCAGCGGTTCGGCTGCCACGTCGACGGCATCTCCATCTCCAGCCACCAGGTCGAGTTCGCCAACCGGCAGGCCAAGGAGCACGGCGTCGACGACCGGGTCCGGTTCCACCTGCGCAACATGCTCGACACCGGCTTCGAGACCGGCGCCTTCGACGGCATCTGGAACAACGAGAGCACCATGTACGTCGAACTGGGCCTGCTCTTCGCCGAGCACGCCCGCCAGCTGCGACGCGGCGGCCGGTACGTCACCATCACCGGCTGCTACAACGACACCTACGGCCTCCCCTCGCGTGCCGTGAGCGAGATCAACGCCCACTACATCTGCGACATCCACCCCCGCAGCACGTACTTCAAGGAGATGGCCGCCAACCGTCTGGTGCCGGTCTCGGTGATCGACCTCACCGCCGCGACCCTCCCCTACTGGGAGCTGCGGGCCCAGTCCCACCTGACCACCGGCATCGAGAAGAGCTTCATCGACGCCTACAAGGACGGCAGCTTCCAGTACCTCCTGATCGCCGCCGACCGCGTCTGACGGGCAACTGACGCGAAGGCCGGGAACGGCGCGCCGATAGCCGGGGCCGGGACGATGTCGCCATAATCGGGTGATCAGACACGATTGACCGATGTCAGTGACAGCGCCCCGGCCCCGGGAGCGTGCGGCGGCCGGAGGGCGGGGTTTCGTGGAGCGAGGTCAGGAGACGACGCCGTTGCCCGCGGCACCGCTGTCCACGACGCCCCTGTCCATGTCGGAGCTGCCCACGGCCGCGCTCTCGCTGTCCGAGTCGGTCCGCGCGGCCCGAGCCGGCGCCTTCCGCTGGGAGCTGGCGAGCGGCTCCATCCACTGGGACCAAGCCGTCTGCGACCTCGTCGGGGTGGCCCCGGACGACTTCGACGGCCGCGCCGACGCCTTCTTCAACGCCCTGCACGCCGCCGACGCCGCCCGGCTCGCGGCGGCCACCGCCGAGGTACTGGAACGCGGCGGCCGCTACCGCAACCACTACCGCATCTCCCGGCGGGACGGCGGAGTACGCCGGATCGAGGAGCGCGGCGAGGTCGTGCTCGGCGCCGACGGCCGCCCCGCGCGGGTGATCGGCCTGCTCATCGACCGCACCGACGACGGTCCCGACCCCGGCCACGCCCAGCCCACGTCCTCCCTGGAGGACCGGGCCCGCGGCCGCCACGCAGGCAGCGCCCCGACGGACGCGCCGCCCGCCGCCGCGACCGACTCCTTCCTGCTGACCATCACCCGTGCGCTGTCCCGGGCCACGACGGCCGCCGACGTCATGCGGGTGCTCACGGACATCGCCCGGCCCTCGCTCAACGCGGAGACGGTGCTGATCCACCTCACCCCCGACGGCAACCTGGTCGGCATCGGCAGTCAGCCGCTGCACGAGCCGCAGCCCCAGACACTGCACCCGCTGCGCCCCGCGGCGGCCGCCGTGATGCGCCGGGCCGTCGAGCAGGAGCAGCCGGTCTTCGTCGAGGGCGTCTCCGCGCCGCCCCCGCCCGGCGAGCGCCCGCTCGTCCGCTCCTGGGCGGTACTGCCGCTGATCGCGGCCGGCGAGCGCATCGGCGGCTGCATCGTGGGCTATCCGGGGGTGCGGCGCTTCGACGAGCAGCAGCGCGCCACGTTCACCGCGCTCGGCGGCATCGTCGCGCAGGCGCTCGGACGCGCGCTGCTGTTCGACGCCGAACACCAGCGCGCCACCGAACTCCAGCGGGCGATGCTGCCGCGCCGCATCCCGGGCATCGCCGGCCACACCGCGGCCGCCCGCTACCGGCCCGGCACGGTGGGCATGGAGGTGGGCGGCGACTGGTACGAGGTGCTGGAGCTGGAACCCGACGGGGAGGGTGAGCGGGTCGGCCTGGTCATCGGCGACGTGCAGGGCCACAACGCGCACGCCTCCGGCGTGATGGGCCAGCTCCGGGTCGCGCTGCGCGCGTTCGCCCGGGAGGGCCACGACCCCGCGGTGGTGCTGGAGCGCACCGGGCGCCTGCTCACCGAACTGGACACCGGCCTCTTCGCGACCTGCTGCTACGTCACCCTGGACACCGCGACCGGCCGCCTCCTCGCCGCGCGCGCGGGCCACCCGCTCCCGGTCCTGACAGACCGTTCCGGGGAGCCGCGCGAACTCGACGTCCCCGGCGGCCCGCCGCTCGGCATCGACCCCGGCGCCACCTACCCGCTGACGGAGCACCGGCTGACGCCGGGCGACACGCTCCTGCTCTACACCGACGGGCTGATCGAGGACCGCACCGAGCACTACGACACCTCGGTCCGCGGCCTGCTCACCCTGCTCCGCGCGAGGGGCACCGCCCGCCCCCTCGAAGCCCTCGCCGACGCGCTCGTGGACTCCCGCCCCCTCACCCGCACCCTCCGCGACGACCTCGCCCTCCTCCTCGTCCGCCGCACGTAGCAGCGGACCTACAGTTGCATCGTCCAGAGCCCCGCGCCGCTGGAGACGGCTACGCCGTCTCGAGCTTGAGGTAAGCCCCCAGGGAGCGCAGGAAGTCCTCCGCGTCGAAGGCCGCGCCGGCCGAGGCGACGCCGGTGGTGCGGACGCGGTCGGAGAGGAGGCGGTCGACCGCCTCGACGGCGAGGGGTGCGCTGATCGCGTAGATGTCCTGGCCGGAAGCGACCGCACGGCGCTCCGCTCCGGCCTTGCGGACGCGGACGTCGACGACGAAGGTCTGCGCGGAGCGGCCGCGCTCGTCGACAGGGGTCGGGGCCGTGGCGTCCGGCGCGGCCAGGTCCGCCGCCGCGACAGCGGCCATGTAGCTGCGGACCTCGGGAACGTCCAGGTGGGTGGGGACGGTGACGACGTCCGCCATGGTGTACTCCGCGATGACCGGCTGGGGTCCCAGCGGCGCCGGGAAGGACCACTCGACCGTGGGCAGCGCGTCGTCGTGGTGCTGGAGGTGCCCGCCGCTCCAGCGGATCCTGCGCCCGCCGCGCCGCTGCGCGGAGACCGCCCCGGCGGCGAGCGTGCCGGCCGTGGGGTGCCAGCTGCTGAGGCCGTAGGCGATGTGGACCTCGTCGGCCGTGGTCCAGTCGCCCATCGCGGTCGTCGCCAGCAGGTCGCCGAGGCCGCCGAAGAAGGCCATCGCGGGGACCACCGGCACCCCGGCCGCGGCGGCGCTCTGGGCGTAGTGGGCGAAGGTGTCGAGGTTCGCCTCCAGCTCGGCCGCCACGTCCACGTAGGGGATACCGGCCCGCAGCGCCGCCTCCACGAGCGGACCGGCCGTCGACGCGAACGGACCGGCGCAGTTGACCACCGCGGCGGCGCCCGCCAGCGCACGGTCGAGGGCGTCGGCGTCCTCGACGGAGGCCACGCGCGCCTCCGCTCCCGGCACGGTCTGCGCGAAGGCCCGGAGCCTGGTCTCGTCGCGGCCGACGAGCAGCGGCTCGAAGCCGCGCTCGCGCAGCTCCGCCACCACGAACCGCCCGGTGTGCCCGTAGGCACCGAACACCGCCACCGTCCGACCCGATCCCATGTCCACTCCCTGTGTCCCGGATCCCGTTCCTCGGTGATCCGTTGTGACCATCCTGTCCCGAACCGCCTTCGAGTCCCAGCGTCCGGAACGACACGACCCGTACACTTCCGGACATGCCTACGGACTCGCACGCCGTCGCCATCGCCGCCACCGACGGGATGCTGCATTTCGAACTCGCCCTGGCCACGGAGGTGTTCGGATCGGCCCCGGACAGCGTGCCGGGGCCCTGGTACGAGCTCGCCGTCTGCGGCGCGTCCTCGGTGCGCGTCGGGCGCTTCCTGGTGGAGCCCGACGCCGGTCTGGAGCGTCTCGCCCGGGCGGACACCGTGATCGTTCCGGCACTGGCGGAGGTCGACGAGGACCCGCCCGCCGACCTGGTCGACGCGGTGCGCGAGGCCCACCGGGCCGGCGCGCGGGTGGTCTCCCTGTGCACGGGCGTCTTCGCCCTGGCCGCGGCCGGGCTGCTGGACGGGCTGCGGGCGACCACCCACTGGGCCCACACCGAGACGCTCGCCGCCCGGTATCCGCGGGTCGAGGTCGACCCGGACGTGCTCTACGTCGACAACGGCCGGGTGCTGACCTCGGCGGGCAAGGCCGCGGCGATGGACCTGTGCCTGCACCTGGTCCGGCTGGACCGGGGCTCGGCGGTCGCCAACGCGGTCGCGCGCCGCCTGGTCGTGCCACCCCATCGGGCGGGCGGGCAGGCCCAGTTCGTCACCACGCCCGTGCCGGAGCAGGACGGCAACCCGCTGGCGGAGCTGCTGCCCTGGGTGATGCGGCGACTGGACGAGCCGCTGACCGTCGAGGACCTGGCGCGCCGCGCGCACATGAGCTCCCGTCACCTCGGACGCCAGTTCCGGGCGGTGACCGGGACCACGCCGTTGCAGTGGCTGCTGACGCAGCGGATCCGGCGTGCCCAGGAGCTGTTGGAGACGACGGACGACAGTGTGGAGGCTGTCGCCTCCGCCACCGGCATGGGCACCGCGACGACCCTGCGGCGCCACTTCCACCGCACGCTGGGCGTG
The DNA here is from genome assembly GCF_041261265.1 of Streptacidiphilus sp. MAP12-33. NCBI lineage: Bacteria > Bacillati > Actinomycetota > Actinomycetes > Kitasatosporales > Streptomycetaceae > Streptacidiphilus > Streptacidiphilus sp. MAP12-33. The sequence continues at coordinate 54,601 of NZ_JBGCCA010000044.1, read as the reverse complement.
CCGCCGGACACCTACCGGCGCACGTTCCGTAGCTGAGTCCGGCAGTTCGGGACTTTGGCCCCTTCGGTCCCGTCGGTGCGTCTGTCTACGTTGGGTGGAACCCGTACCCCGCCCCCGACAGACAGGACCGCGCATGAGCCCCCGCCCGAGCACCGTCAGCACCAGCAGGCGCAAGCGCCGCAACGCGGTGGTCGCGGGCGCGGTGGCGGCGGCCCTGCTCGCGGGCAGCGGGGTGGCCTGGGCGTTCACCGCCAAGTCCCCCGAGACGTCCGCCTCGGCCGCCGTCACGGGCCCCCTGGTCGTGCCCGCGCACGCGAGCGGGACGGACGGCACGGTGATCACCTACGGCAAGGCCGACGCGCCGAACACGGTGTCCGTGTACGAGGACATGCGCTGCCCGTTCTGCGAGAGGTTCGAGACGGCGCTGGGGCCGACACTGACCGCCATGGCGGACCAGGGCAAGCTGAAGATCGACTTTCATATGGCCGCGTTCCTCGACAAGAGCCTCGGCGGCAAGGGCTCCAAGACCGCGCTGGCGGCGCTCGGCGCCGCGCTCAACGAGAGCCCGGAGAAGTTCAAGCAGTACCACGACGTGCTCTACAAGGCGCAGCCCGAGGAGGAGAGCACGGACACCTACGGCTCGACGGCCACCCTCCTGGAACTGGCGAACAAGGTCGACGGCCTGCGCACCCCGGCCTTCAACAAGGCCGTCAAGGAGGGCACCTACCTCCCCTGGGCCCAGAAGGTCGCGGACGCCTTCTACGACTCCGACGTGACGGGCACCCCGACCGTCAAGGTCGACGGCACCCGCATCGGCGTCATCGGCCAGGACCGCGAGCCGATCCCGGTGGCGCAGTTCACCGCGCAGGTCGAGGCGGCCCTGAAGTAGCCCAGCGGCCCGGCCTCAGCGGCCGAAGGGCCACCAGCCCTTGCGGGCGGGCCTCGGCTCGGCAGCGCAGGCACAGCGTTGCGCGGAGGGGACGCCGGACAGGACCTGGTCGACGTGCTGACCGCAGCCGGAGTAGGTGTACTTTCCGCAACGGCGGCAGGTGACGCGACGGCACATGGTGGTTCGGCTCCTCGGTGCTGGGACGGCGGGGTTCAGACGAGCGCGGCGAGGGCCGCGTCCAGGCGGGCGGTGGCCTCCTCGGCGACCGCCCGCAGGCCGTCCGCGTCGGAGAGCTCGACCATCATGCCCGGGTCGACGGCCTGCACCAGGACGTGGTCGTCCACGCGTCGGACGACGACGTTGCAGGGCAGCAGCAGACCGATGTTTCGGTCGGCGGAAACCGCGGCGTAGGCGAGCGGGGGGTTGCATGCGCCGAGGATGAGGTAGTCCTCCAGTTCCTCGCCGAGCTTGGCCTTCATGGTGGCGGCCAGGTCGATCTCGGTGATGACGCCGAAGCCCTGCGCGGCCAGCGCCTCCCGGACCGCCGAGACGGCCTCGGCGAAGTCGGTGGTGTCCATCCGGACGGTGCGGTCGTAGCTCACGGTGCCGCCCTTTCTCCTCGGTTCCTGCATCCCACTATACCCCCGGGGGTAATAGTCAAGGGATCAGTGGCCCCCGGAGTGCCTCCGCCGGAAGCCCCGCACCTGGTCGGCCATGTCGGGCCCGAGGCCTCTGTGCCGTGCTGCACCGACGCACCGCACCGGGTGGCCTGCTGCTCGGCAGCGGCGCGAGGGGGTAAGACGGTCTTGTCACGTCCTGACCGACGGGAGGCACCTCCATGCACGACGACCGCGCCACCGTCGAACGCCGGTTGCACCGCGTGCTGCGTGAACGGATCGAGCCCGCCGTCTACGGGGAGTCGGTTCCCCTCGCGGTCGCCCGCTGGGACGTGCCGGGCGAGCCGGTGCCGGTCACCGAGGGGCTGGGCGCCGCGTACGAGGACTGCCCGGCGGACGCCGCCTGGGGTCCCGCGTGGGGAACGACCTGGTTCCGCATCCGCGGCGAGGTCCCGGCGGAGTGGGCCGGACGGACCGTGGAGGCACGGCTCGACCTGGGCTTCGACCCAAACCTGCCGGGCTTCCAGTGCGAGGGCCTCGTCCACCTTCCCGACGGCACACCGGTCAAGGGCCTCAACCCGCGCACGTCCTGGGTGCGGGTGGCGGACTCCGCCCGGGGCGGGGAGACCGTGGAGCTGTTGGTCGAGGCCGCGGCCAACCCGGTGCTGATCGCCCACTCCCCCACCCGTCAGGGCGACGTGCTCACCCGCGACCGCACTCCCCAGTACCGGCTCGCCCGAATGGAGCTGGCCGTGTTCCGGCGCGAGGTCTGGGAGCTGGTGCAGGACCTGGAGGTGCTCGGGCAGCTCATGGAGCAGGTGCCCACCGACGAGGCGCGCCGCTTCGACCTGCTGCGGGCGATCGAGCGCTGCCTCGACGCGCTGGACCTCGCAGACGTCGCCGGCACCGCCGGGCGGGCCCGCGCCGAGCTCGATGCCGCCCTGGCGGCGCCCGCGCACGCGTCCGCCCACCGGCTGAGCGCCGTCGGACACGCGCACATCGACACCGCCTGGCTCTGGCCGCAGCGCGAGACGGTCCGCAAGGTCGCGCGGACCTGCGCCAACGTCGTGGAACTGATGGACGGGAACCCGGAGTTCGTCTTCGCGATGTCCCAGGCGCAGCAGTTGGCCTGGCTCAAGGAGCACCGTCCGGAGGTCTTCGCGCGGGTCGTCGAGCAGGTGCGGGCAGGGCGGTTCGTGCCCGTCGGCGGGATGTGGGTGGAGTCCGACACGAACATGGTGGGCGGCGAGGCGATGGCCCGTCAGTTCGTCTACGGCAAGAGGTTCTTCCTGGAGGAGTTCGGCCTCGAGACCCGGGAGGTGTGGCTGCCCGACTCCTTCGGCTACACCGCCGCCCTGCCGCAGCTGGTGCGGCTGGCCGGGAACCGCTGGTTCCTGACCCAGAAGATCTCCTGGAGCCAGTCCAACCGCTTTCCGCACCACACCTTCTGGTGGGAGGGCATCGACGGCACCCGCGTCTTCACGCACTTTCCGCCCGTCGACACCTACAACAGCGACCTGAGCGGTGGGCAGCTGGCCCACGCCGCACGCAACTACCGTGAGAAGGGCCGTGGTTCGCGCTCGCTCGTGCCGTTCGGCTGGGGCGACGGCGGGGGCGGCCCGACCCGCGAGATGCTGGCCCGGGCGCGGCGCCTGCGGGATCTGGAGGGTTCGCCGCGGGTGACGGTGGAGCCGCCCGCCGCCTTCTTCGCGGCCGCCGAGGCCGAGTACCCGGACGCGCCGGTCTGGGTCGGCGAGCTCTACCTGGAACTGCACCGCGGCACCTACACCTCGCAGGCGAAGACCAAGCAGGGCAACCGGCGCAGCGAGTCGCTGCTGCACGAGGCGGAGCTGTGGTCCGCCACCGCGGCGCTGCGCGTACCCGGCTTCGCCTACCCGTACCAGGAGTTGGAGCGGCTGTGGAAGACGGTGCTGCTGCACCAGTTCCACGACATCCTGCCGGGCAGTTCCATCGCCTGGGTCCACCGCGAGGCCCGGGAGACGTACGCGCGGGTGCACGCCGAGCTGGAGGCGCTGGTCGAGGCCGCGCAGCGCGCGCTGGCGGGTGGCGGTGCTGGGGACGGGGACAGGGACGGGGACGGGGACGGGGACGGGGACGGGGACAGGACCGTACTGGTCTTCAACGGGGCTCCGCACGCCCGCGAGGGCGTCCCGGCGGGTGGCGCTGCGCCACCGCCCGAGGTCGCCCCCGCCGTCGACCTGACGGCGGGAGCCGGCGGCGGCTTCGTCCTCGACAACGGCCTGCTGCGGGTGGTCGTCGACGCGCGCGGCCTGGTCGTCTCGGTCCTGGACCGCGCCTCGTCCCGGGAGGCGCTGGCCCCCGGCGGCGCGGCCGACCTGCTCCAGCTCCACCCCGACTTCCCGACCATGTGGGACGCCTGGGACATCGACGAGTTCTACCGGCACCGGGTCACCGACCTGACCGATCTGGACACCCTCGACGCACGGCTGGGGACGGAGGACGGCGCGGCCGTCGTGACGGTCACCCGGCGCTTCGGCGCATCGAAGGTCCAGCAGACGACGACGCTCCGCCCGGGCGCACGGGAGCTCGACTTCGAGACGGAGGTCGACTGGCGGGAGTCGGAGCGGCTGCTCAAGGCGGCGTTCCCACTGGACGTCAAGGCGGACGTGTCGGAGGCGGAGACGCAGTTCGGCCACGTGGCGCGGCCCACCCACCGCAACACCTCCTGGGAGGCGGCGAAGTTCGAGATCTGCGCCCACCGCTGGATCCGCGTGGCGGAGCCCGGCTTCGGCGTCGCGCTCGCGAACGACTCGACCTACGGCCACGACGTCACCCGCGACGTGCGGCTGTCGGACGGCGGCCAGACCACCACCGTGCGCCTCTCGCTGCTGCGCGCCCCGCGCTACCCGGACCCGGAGACGGACCAGGGCGTCCACCTGCTGCGCTACCGCCTCGTCCCCGGTGCGACCACGGCGGACGCGGTCCGCGCGGGCCACGCCCTGAACCTCCCCGCGCGGCGCGTGGCGGAGGTCGGGGCGGGGGCGGGTGTCGCGCCGCTCGTCGCGGTGGACGGCGAGGCGGTGGTGCTGGAGACGGTCAAGCTCGCGGACGACAGGGGCGGCGACGTGGTGGTCCGCCTCTACGAGAGCCTCGGCGGCCGGGCGACGGCGACCCTGCGGCCTGGCTTCGCCCTGGGCGCGGTCACCGAGACCGACCTGCTGGAGCGCCCGCTGCCCGACGCCCCGGCCCACGCCGCCGGCCACGTCGCCAGCCACGTCCCCGGCCTGGACGGCACCGTCGTGCTGCGGCTTCGCCCGTTCCAGATCCTCACCCTGCGGCTGTCCCCCGCCGAGGAGGCGTAGCCCCGGACTGCATCCCCCGGGTGGTGCCGCCCGCCTCCGACGCGTGGCTCGCGGGCGGGCGCACGATCCCGTGGCTAGCGTGGCAGGAGAGCCGTCCCGCCCCACCGTCCCGCGAGGTCCACCATGAGCCTGAGCATCCGCAACCAGTTGGCCGGCACGGTCACCTCCGTCACCGCCGGCGCCGCCATGGCGACCGTCCAGGCCCGACTCACCGGCGGGCAGACCATCACCGCGGCGATCACCGCCGACGCCACCGCGGATCTCGGCCTGGCGCCGGGCACCGCGGTCCACGCGGTGGTGAAGGCGACCGAGGTCTCCCTGGCCACCGGCCCGGTCGAGGGCCTCAGCATCCGCAACCAGCTCCCGGGCACGGTCACCTCCGTCACGCCGGGCGCGGCGATGGCCACGGTCAAGGTCGCCATCGAGGGCGGCGAGCTGACCGCGGCCATCACGGAGCTGTCAGCGTCGGAGCTGGGCCTGGCCCCGGGCACGGCGGTGGTGGCGCTGATCAAGGCGACGGACGTGTCGCTGCTCACCGCACAGCCCTGAAGGTTGTCCCGTAGTGCCGCAGTGCTCGGTTCTGTCGCGCCCAAGCCTTCTTGTCCTCGCCGCGCTCGGCGTTGCGGCGGTTGGTACAGGGGCGGCACGGTCAGCTTGGAAAGCGGTCCGCCGCCCCGCAGGCGGCGCATGGACGTACGGTCGTCCCGGTCACTGGCGGAAGTCCCTTGCCTTCACTTTGGCCATGCGCCCGTCCTCGTGATGCCAGACGATGCCCTCGGCGCCCAGGCTTCCGTACGCCACGACCGCGGCGCGGATGCCTTCGTAGGTCAGCTCCGGGTTGGGCAGCCGCTGGGCGTCGGCGTGCGCGATGAGCCGGTGGCTGCGCTCTCGCTCCGGGTTCCCATTGATCTTCGGCCCGACGAGTTCGTACGTGCCCGGCTTCCGGCCACCCACGCCGGGCTCGGCCAGGGCCTCGACGTGGAACTTCGCGAACGCCGACTGCTCGATCGGCTCCCAGCCCATCGTCTTGCCCGTCACCTCGTCGGTCGTGACGGCGACGTAGTTCGGCGGCGGGGTCTTGCCGGGCTTGATCTCCCGCCGTGCCCACCACTCGCCGGACTCGTCGAGCATGACGCAGGTACCGTCAAATTTTCGGGTCGCCGTGCCTTCGCCGTCGATCACCCACTGACAAACGGGGTTGATCTCGGGCAGCACGTGGGCGCGGTCGTCGGGGTCCCGCAGGAAGAGGGTGGGGATCTTGCGCACGGGGGTTGCTCCTTCGAACTGCGGCTCACATGCTCACTGGACCAACACCGAGTTGGAACGGACGCATTGTGTCACCGGCTTCGGTGGTGGGTGGAACGCCGCTGCGACTGAGCCCGACAGACGGGCGGTGTGGTCGGCCGGCCGCGTCAGGCCTTGCGGAGGCGGTCGGCGACCTCCGGCTGCACCTCGAAGCCGGCCCCCTTGTACGTGGCGACGCCGCCGACGTTGGAGCTCAGCGTGCACACGCGCACACTGGACGCCCCCAGCTCCCGCAGCGCGGCCGCCCCGGCCAGGGTGATGGCCCGGCCGTAGCCGCGACCGCGGTGGTCGGCGTGCACGCCCATCGGCTCGACCAGCCCCGGCCTGCCGGGCCCGGCCGACCAGACCGTCACCACGGCCGCCGGGTTGCCCTGGTCGTCGTAGGCGCCCAGGCAGCAGGCGTCGGCGAAGAACGGGGCGGCGGACATCTGGTGCCGGTACGCGCCGGAGGGCTTGGTGGTGTTGAACGCGGACCGCAGGACGTCGGCGAAGTCCTGTGCCTCCCCGGGGCCGATCGCCCTGATCGGCACGCCCGGATCCTCCACCGGCCCGGTGAGGTCACGGAAGAGCGGCGTCCACGGCTCGTCGACGCCCCAGCCCTCCTCGGTCAGCAGGTCGTGGAGCAGCAGGCCGTGCGGCGCCTCGATGGACACCGCGCCGTCCGGCAGCACGCCGCGCTCGGGCAGCGAGAAGTCCTCGACGAGCCGCCGCGCCAGGTCCTCGTCCCGGAACGCATCGGGCGCGACCGTCATCCGCACCACGGTCGGCGAATCCACGAACCCGACGGCGAGGATCCGTCCGTCCCGGCTCCAGGTCCGGACCGCCGCGGCCGTCTCGGCCGCTCCGATCCGGTAGTTCCAGCCGATGTCCCCCGCGTGCAGCTGCATCGGCGATTCGTCGTGCTGCCACTCCCGTAGCGCTGCCATGGCCTCGCGCACTGCGTCGGCCGTCGGCGTACTCAGCACAATCGTCATAGCCGGGATCAGACACCCGGCCCTCGGGGGCCTGCAACCGATTATCGGCCGGGGTCGGCACGAAGGATCTGCTCGGCCTCGCGGACGGCCCACGAGACGCGGTACTCGTCCCAACGCCGGTCCCACACCCGACCCAGCGCGGCGGCGAGCCTCCCTCCGAGGAAGCCCGCCACCACGGCCAGCACCGCGACAACGGCGAAGAAGGCGGCGAACTCGTGCGGGTGTGCGGCGCCCGCGACACCGGCGGCGGCGATGAGGATCCCGGAGAAGGCGAAACCGGCGTAACCGACCACGAGCAGCCCGAGGACGTACGAACGGGCCGTCATCGCACCTCCCCGACCGACATCGCCATCTCAGCACAGTAGCCGACAGAGCCTCAGCCAGAGGCTCAGAGCTTCGTCCGGGTGTCGCTGCCGGGCGCGTCCCGGCGATCGTGATCCCTTTCTGATGCGCCGACAGGCCGTTTCCGGCGCCGCTATTGACGGGTCATCAGCAACTGCCTACTGTCACATTTCGTCGATACCAGTTGCTTTCTGTTTGATCAGCGCGCGGCTTCCCGTTCCTTCTTGTTGGATTCATGGATTCGGAGGCACCCGCCCATGCCGTCCACCCGTCACCCGCAACGCGCCGTCGCCGCGCTGCTCGCGCTGCTGCTCGCCCTCGTCCTCGGCCAACTGCCGGGTACCGCACGCGCCGCGACGACCACCACCGCCGTCACCGTCGACGGCAACGCCACCGGCCGCACCTTCGACGGTGTCGGTGCCATCTCCGGCGGAGGCGGCAACTCCCGTCTGCTCGCCGACTATCCCGAGCCGCAGCGCGGCCAGATCCTCGACTACCTCTTCAAACCCGGCTACGGGGCCGCGCTACAGATCCTCAAGGTGGAGATCGGCGGCGACACCAACTCCACCGACGGGTCCGAGCTCAGCCACGAGCACACCCGCGGCGTCGTGGACTGCAACGCCGGCTACGAGTGGTGGCTGATGGAGCAGGCCAAGGCACGCAACCCGGGCATCAAGCTCTACGGCCTCGCCTGGGGCGCGCCCGGCTGGGTGGGCAGCGGGAACTTCTGGTCCCAGGACATGGTGAACTACCTCCTCTCCTGGCTCGGCTGTGCCAAGTCCCACGGGCTGACCATCGACTACCTCGGCGGCTGGAACGAGCGCGGCTTCAACGCGAGCTGGTACGAGAGCCTGCACGCCGCCCTCGCCGCCAACGGCTACGCCACCAAGGTCGTCGGTGCCGACAGCGACTGGTCCATCGCGACCAGCATGCGCTCGGACTCCGCACTGAACTCGGCCGTCGACATCATCGGCGCGCACTACCCGTGCAGCTACATGTCCGCGATGACGACCTGCTCCAGCAGCGCCGACGCCCAGGCCACCGGCAAGCAGCTGTGGGCGAGCGAGAACGGCTCGGAGGACTTCGACACCGGCGGCGCGCCGATCGCCCGCGCGATCAACCGCGGCTACCTGGACGCGAAGATGAGCGCGTTCATCAACTGGCCGTTGGTGGCCTCGATCTACCAGAACCTCCGGTACAACACGATGGGCCTGATGACGGCCACTCAGCCCTGGTCCGGGAACTACCAGGTGGGGCAGAGCCTGTGGGCCGTCGCGCAGACGACGCAGTTCACCGCCCCCGGCTGGCAGTACCTCGACAGCGGCAGCGGCTACCTCGGCGGCAACCGCGCCAACGGCAGCTACGTCAGCTACCGGGCACCGGACAAGTCCGCCTGGAGCAGCGTCATCGAGACGCTCGACGCGACGGCCGCGCAGACGGTGACCTTCCAGGTCGCCGGCGGGCTGCCGGCCGGAGCGCTGCACGTGTGGTCCAGTGACTTCTCCTCCACCAGCCAGAGCTCCTACCTGGTCAAGGGCACGGACCTGACCGCGAGCGGCGGCGTCTACACGCTCACCCTGCAACCCGGCCGCGTCTACACCGTGACGACCACCACCGGCCAGGGCGCGGGGACCGCGGTCTCGCCGAGCCGTTCCGTCCTCGCGCTGCCCTACAGCGCGCCGATCTCGGGCACCGCGACCGGCGGTGAGGTGCCCTACCTCTCGGCGATCAACGGCGCGTTCGAGGGCGAGCCCTGTGCGGGCGGCCGGTCCGGCTCCTGTGTCCAGCAGTTGGCGACCACCGCGCCCATCGCCTGGGACAACGCGAGCGATCCGTACGCGGTGACCGGGGACCTGTCCTGGTCCGACTACACCGTCTCCGTCGACACGCTGCTCCAGCAGTCCGGCTCCGCCGTCCTGTTGGGCCGGGTCGGCCTGCAGAAGGGCTTCTCCCCCGCCGATGTCAACGCCTACCAGCTCCAGCTCTCCGACTCGGGCGCCTGGTCGCTGGTGCGCAACAGCTCCGGCGGCACCCTCACCACGCTGACCTCGGGCACGATCACCGCGCCCGGGACCGGCACCTGGCACACCCTGGCGCTGACCTTCGCGGGCAGCACGATCACCGCGAAAATCGACGGCACCCAGGTCGGCGGGGCCGTCACGGACACGAGCTACGGCTCCGGTCAGGTCGGCGTCGGCACCTCCGGCTGGATCGGCGCGCAGTTCGCCGATCTGAACGTCACGCCGGGCGCGGCCACCGACCTGTCGGGCACCTACGTGCTGGTCAACCGCAACAGCGGTCAGGCCATGGACGCCAAGGGCCAGGGCACCGCCGACGGCACGCCGATCATCCAGTGGACCCGCAACAGCGGCACCAACCAGGAGTGGACCCTGGCTCCCGCCGGCGGCGGCTACTACACCGTGACCGGTGTGCAGAGCGGCAAGGCCCTCGACGTGCCGAACGCGAGCTCGGTCGAGAGCACCGGACTGGAGCTGTGGACCGCGAACGGCGGCACCAACCAGCAGTGGCTCATCGCCCCCGCGGGCGGCGGGTACTACACCCTGGAGAGCCGGTCCGACGCCCAGCTCACCGACGTCAGCGGCGGGTCGCAGAGCACCGGCGCGACGGTGCTGCAGTGGCCGCTGAACGGCGGCAGCAACCAGCAGTGGCAGTTGGTCAAGGTCGGCTGACCGCGACCGCGCCACGGGTTCGGCGCCCGTTCCCTCCCGGCCACGGCAGCAGCCGGGAGGGGACGGGGCTTCTCAACGGCGGCGCGCCGCCCTATCGTCGGCCCGACGGGTGACACCGACGCCGAGAGCCGCCGGCTCCGACAAGCGACTGCAACGACAAGCAGCGGCGGCGACAGGCAGCAGCGGCGACAAGCAGCGGCAGTGTCAGGCAACGGCGACGAGGGCGGGGGTCGGGCAGATGGGCGACGCGGTCGGGCTCAGCGGACGCGCCCTGGTCCTGGGCGGCGGTGGGCTGACCGGCATCGGGTGGGAGTGCGGCGTGCTGCACGGCCTCGCCGAGGCCGGCGTCGACCTGGGCGCGAGCGCCGACCTGGTCGTCGGTACCTCCGCCGGCTCCGTCGTGGGCGCACAGCTGACCTCCGGCCTGCTCGACGCCGAGGAGCTCTACGAACGCCAGCTCGTCGACGTCCCCGGCGAGACCGGCGACCGGCTCGGCGCGGCCGTGCTCGCCCGCTACGCCTGGGGCGCGCTGCGCTCCCGTGACCCGGAGACCTTCGGCGCCCGCATGGGCGCGCTCGCGCTGGCCGCGCCGCCGTCCGGCGCCTCCGCGCACCGCGAGGTCCTCGCGCAACGCCTGGTGCGGCACGAGTGGCCCGAGCGGCGCCTGATGGTGACGGCGGTGGACGCGCACAGCGGTGCCCGCGCCGCGTTCGACCGCGACGGCGAGGTCGACCTGCTGGACGCGGTCGCCGCCAGCTGCGCCGTCCCCGGGGTCTGGCCGCCGGTGAGCGCGGCCGGACGGCGGTGGATCGACGGCGGCATCCGCTCCGCGACCAACGCCGACCTCGCCGCCGGGTACGCGAGCGTGGTGATCGTCGCCCCGATCGCCGTCGGCGGCGGGCCCATCCCATCGGCGCGCGGCCAGGCCGCGCGCCTGGCCGCGGCGGGCGCCCGGGTCGCCCTGATCACCCCCGACCGTGCCGCGCGCCGCGCCTTCGGCCGCAACGTCCTCGACCCCTCGCGCCGCGCTCCGGCGGCCCGCGCCGGCCTGGCCCAGGCGGCGGCGCACGCCGCCGAGGTCGCGGCCGTGTGGGGCTGAGGGCACCGGGAGACGCTCAGTAGTCCTCGGCGTCGTAGCGGGCGGTGGCACCCAGGAGGTACCGCTCCAGGTCCTTGCCGACGATCCCCTCGTACTTCGCGGTGTACTCCGCGACCAGCCGCATCTGGTGGATCACTCCGCCCTCCAGCGGCCAGAGCCGGGAGTGACCGGGCGGCGGCGCGCCGGGGCCGATCTGCTCCAGCACGAAGACGGCCATCGGCGCCGGCTCCAGCTTGGCCAGCTCCTGCGGGTAGGTCCGCTGCAGGCGCTCCAGATACGCCTGCACCGTGGTGACGCTCTCGTGGCCGGTGAACGGGCGCTCCACCACGTTGCGGAAGAACGCGTCGAGCACGCCCACGAACGCGGGCCCTGCCCGCAGGATGTCGCCCTCGAAGTCCCGCGCCTGCCGTCCCTCGACGAGGACGGCGTGCAGGACGCGGTGCGCCCGTTGGACGGACTGGTCCATGACGGCCTCCCTTCCGATCGCTACCGACCGCTGCCGACCGCTGCGGACCGCCGCCGGTCCGAGCCGACCGCTGCGGTTCTGCCTCCGGTGCCGAACGGCGACCGGACGGTTTCGATCGTGGAGGCCGCACGGGCGACGGGACAGTTCAGGGCACCGGTCATCCGTGACCGGTCGTGTGCGAGCGGTCCGGCCTCAGTCGCCGGGGTCGAGGCTGGCGCGGCTCACCGGGCCGTAGACGCCGGCCGGGTCCCCGGTGAGGCCCCGGTTCTCCTGAAGCTGCGTCACGCCCCGGGTGGTGGCGTCGTCGTAGACCCCGGTCTCCGAGACGTAGGTGAACCCCTGCTGGAACAGCAACTGCTGGAGGCGCACGACGGCCGGGCCCCGGTCGCCCGGACGCAGCGTGCCGTCCGTCGCGGAGGGCGAGGACGCCGGGGACGTGGATGCCTGCGTCGTGGAGCCCGTCGCCGTGGGGCCCGTCGCCGGGGACCCCGCGGCGCTGCCCGCCCCGGCGGGCACAGCGGCGCGCGACGTGGCCGTCGCACCGTGCGACGGTCCCGCGCCCCCGGCCGGCGTCGCGCCCGCTCCACCCGGGGCGGGCAGCGCCGCGGGCGCGGCCAGGGGTGCGGCCGGACGCGGGGCCCCACCGCCGTCCGTGACGAACACGAGCAGGGCGACGGCAGCGCCTGCGGCCAGCAGCAGCGTGGCGGTCAGGGCGAGCGAGCGGCGCCGGCCGCGGCGGGCGCCACGCAGGGCGCCACGCCCTGCGGCCTCCGGCACGGGTGGCAGGTTCTGCGCCGTCGGCCAGGGCTCGGGCGGGTCGGTGGGCTCGTCCGTGCCACCGGTCAGCGCGGCGACATAGGGCCGGACGAGTTCGGGCTGGGGCTCCATGGGTCGCAGATCATACGGATATCGCCCCGCTTGTGCCGGGGCTGTTCTCCCCGTGCACGGACGACCTGTATCCTGCCGCGCCCTCTCGACGACCGGCGGTCCGATTGATACATTCCCGTATCGGATACACGGGTGTATCGAAACGAGGAGGACACGCATGGCGCCGCCGACGGGCCAGGTGCGGGTCACCCGCCGACGGGCGGAGACCAGGGCCCGCCTGCTGGAGGCCGCCTTCTCGGTCTTCGCCGCCGAGGGGTTCGGGCACAGCACCATCGAGGCCGTCTGCGAGGCCGCCGGATACACGCGCGGCGCGTTCTACTCCAACTTCACCGACCTCGACGAGCTCTTCTTCGCCCTCTACGACGACCGTTCCGCCCTCATCGCACGCCAGCTCACCGAGGCCCTCAGCGGTGCGGCGGCGGTGACCCTCGCGCAGCTCACCGCCCGGGTGACCGGCGTCCTGCTGCTGGACCGGGACTGGCTCCTGGTCAAGACCGAGTTCCTGCTGCACGCCGCCCGCCGCCCCGGTGTCGCCCGCGCGCTCGCCGACCACCGCGCCGACCTGCACGCCGCCGTCGCCCGGCAACTGCGCGAACTGGCGGAGCACGGCCGCGCGCTGCCGCCACAGCTCGCGGACCCGGACGCCGCCGCGCACGCGGTCATCGCCCTCTACGACGGGGTGACCGTCCAACTCCTCCTGGACGGCGACACGGACGCGGCTCGCGCCTGGCTCGGCCGCCTGATCACCGCGCTCCTGTCCCCCACCGGCCCCGAGGCCCCTCCCACTTCCGAAGGACTGAACCATGGACGCTGACGTCATCATCGTCGGAGCCGGCCTGGCCGGTCTCACCGCCGCGCACGAACTCACCTCCCGTGGGCGAAGGGTGGCCCTGGTCGACCAGGAGAACGCGGCGAACCTCGGCGGGCAGGCCTTCTGGTCCTTCGGCGGGCTGTTCCTCGTCGACTCCCCCGAGCAGCGACGGCTGGGCGTCAAGGATTCCTTCGACCTCGCCTGGAGCGACTGGCAGGGCAGCGCGCAGTTCGACCGGCTCGACGACGAGGACGTCTGGGGAGCCCGCTGGGCCCGCGCCTACGTCGAGTTCGCGGCCGGCGAGAAGCGCGACTGGCTCGCCGGGCACGGGATCACCTTCCTGCCGACCGTCGGCTGGGCCGAGCGCGGCGACCTGCGCGCCGACGGCCACGGCAACTCGGTACCCCGCTTCCACGTGGCCTGGGGCACCGGCACCGGCGTGGTGGAGCCGTTCGTCCGCTACGCCCAGCAGGCGGCGCGCGCAGGACTGCTGACATTCCATCACCGTCGACGGGTCGACGAGATCGTGACCACCGACGGCGTGGTGACGGGCGTGCGTGGACGCGTTCTGGCACCGGACGACGCGGCGCGCGGGGTGTCCTCCAGCCGTGAGGAGACCGGCGACTTCGAGCTCAGCGCCCAGGCGGTGATCGTGACGGCGGGCGGGATCGGCGCCAACCACGACCTGGTCCGCCGCTTCTGGCCGGAGCGGCTCGGCACCGCGCCGGCCGAGATGGTGACGGGCGTGCCCGCCTACGTGGACGGCCGGATGCTCGGCATCAGCGAGCGGGCGGGTGCCCGGCTGGTCAACCGCGACCGGATGTGGCACTACACCGAGGGCGTGCAGAACTGGGATCCGATCTGGCCCGGCCACGGCATCCGCATCCTGCCCGGCCCGTCCTCGATGTGGTTCGACGCCCTGGGCCGCCGGCTGCCCTCGCCGTACCTGCCCGGCTACGACACCCTCGGCACGCTGCGCCACCTGCGCACCGCGCCGGACCTGGCCGGGCACGACCACTCCTGGTTCGTCCTGACCCAGAAGATGATCGAGAAGGAGTTCGCCCTCTCCGGCTCCGAGCAGAACCCGGACATCACGGCGAAGGACCGCCGCGCCTTCCTGCGCGAGCGCCTGCTCGGCAAGGGCGCGCCCGCGCCGGTCGAGGCGTTCAAGCAGCGCGGCGCGGACTTCGTCGTCGCGGGCGAACTGACGGAGCTCGTGGGGAAGATGAACGCGCTGACGAAGAAGCCGCTGCTGGACGCCGACCTGATCCGGCGTCAGATCGAGTCGCGCGATCTACAGGTGGCCAACCCGTTCAGCAAGGACGCCCAGGTGCAGGGCATCCGCAACTCCCGCCGCTACCTCGGCGACCGCCTCGGCCGCACGGCCACGCCGCACCGCGTCCTCGACCCGGCCGCCGGGCCGCTGATCGGCGTCAAGCTGCACACGCTGACCCGCAAGACGCTCGGCGGCATCCAGACCGACCTCTCCTCCCGCGCGCTCGCCGCCGACGGCTCCCCCGTCGCCGGTCTGTACGCGGCGGGCGAGATCGCCGGCTTCGGCGGCGGAGGCGTCCACGGCTACAACGCCCTGGAGGGCACCTTCCTCGGCGGCTGCCTCTTCTCCGGCCGCGCGGCGGGCCGTGCGGCTGCGGACGCGACGGCCGGCTGACCCCGCCGGGCCCCGCAGGGGCGGCCCGGCGCGCGCGACGGAGCGTCAGCGGGAGCCGGGCCACTCCGAGGCCAGCATCGACCAGATCTCCAGGTCGAGCGCCACGCCGTGATGCACGGTGTACTCGCGCAGGGTCCCGTCCAGGGTCATGCCGACCCGCTGCGCCACCGCGCGGCTGCGCTCGTTGACGGTGCTGTTCCACCACTCCGCGCGCCGCAGGCCGCGCTCCTCGAACGCGTACGCCAGCAGTCGCCGCACCGCGGCCGTCACCAGCCCCCGGCCCTGACCCGCGGGCTCGGACCAGACGCCGATCTCGCAGGTGCCCGCGGCGGCGTCGAAGTGCACGAACATGCAGCCGCCGACCAGGACGCCGTCCCGCCAGATCCCGTAGATGCGACCGGCGTCGCGGGCCTGGCGGTCGGCGTAGCTCTGGAGCGTCGCACGGGCCGAGTCGAGGTCGGTGTTGCGCGAGGCGAAGGGGATGTAGGCGTCGATGCCCTCGCGGCCGCGGTCGATGTTCGCGAGGAACTCCTGCGCCTGCCACGGCTCCAGCGTGCGCAGTTCGGCGTCGGGGGCGAGGGGGACGGCGTACATGGGCGGTCCTGTTCTTCGGGTTCGTCGGGGCGGGGCGGACGGCGGGCTGGGCCGATCGTACATAACAAGCGTTGGGTATGTACGCTGTCGCCATGACTCCCGCCCGTGGCGACCACGAAGCCCGCCGTGCCGAGGTCTCCGCGGCCGTCTGGCGCGTGCTGACCGAGCGCGGCTTCGCCGGGCTGACGCTGCGCGCGGTCGCGGGTGAACTGGGCGCGACGACGGGCCTGCTCACGCACTACTTCCCCAGCAAGCGCGCCCTGCTGCGCTACGCGCTCGACCTGCTCGACGAGGCCCACGCCTCCCGCGCCCGGCCCCACGCGGAGGCCGTCGGCCCCGACGCCGAGGGACTCCCCGCCCTGCGCGCGGCCCTCCTGGACGTCCTGCCGCTCACCCCGGAGAGCGCGGCCGGCAGCCGCATCTGGGTCAGCTCCTGGGACGCCGCCCTCACCGATCCCGAACTCGCCGGCGACCACGCCGCCCGCTACCGTCGCTCCCGCGAACGCATCGCGGCGTTCGCCGCCGCCGCGCAACGCCGGGGCGAGCTGCGCCCGGACCGCCACCCGGAGGACCTCGCGGCGTCCGCCCAGAGCTTCGTCCTCGGCCTGGTGGTGCAGGCCCTCTTCGCCCCGGAGGAGTTCCCGGCACAGCGTCAGCGGGCCCTGCTCGACGAGTACCTCGCGGACCTGGCCCCGACGACTGCCGCAACGACGGCTGCGACGACCTCCGCACGCCGGCCCTGACGCGCACCCCGCGCCGCCGGTCCCGCATCCCGGACCGCGCAGGCGCGCGCCGCCTCCCCGGGCGACCGACTCGGTGATCGCTCAACGTGCTGTGCACGATGAGGCGTCACAACGCGCGCACCGAGTGGCGCGAGAACCGGCGGCGACTGCGGCAGCGCAAGGTCTGGAGCCTGCCGCTGGCGCTGCTCGCGTGGGCGCTGTTCTTCTCCTGGCTGCTGCCGCTGCTGGACCGCTCCTCCAAGGAGCTGGAGCAGCAGCTCGGCGAGAAGCTCTTCCCCCACCTGGGCGCCGGGATCATGGCGACGCTGCTCGCCGCGATCGCCGGAGGCATGATCACGCTCACCGGTCTGGTTTTCACCGCGATCACCCTCGCGGCCCAGTACGGCGCGACCCAGCTCTCCGTCCGCGTGGTGCCGATGCTGCAACAGGACCGGGTGATGCGCTGGGCATGGGCACCTTGCTTCCGAGCGCTGCGTCCGAGCGCTGCGTCCGAGCCGGGCCTCGGGCGGGCCTCGGGCGGGCCTCAGCCGCGCCGCGGGTCCGCGCCCGTCAGCTCCTGCAGGCCGACGACCCGTAGCAGTTCCAGCCGCTCCGCCGAGACGCTGCCGGGCTCGGCCGTGAAGACGAGCAGGTGCTGCGAGCCGCCGTCGTTGACCAGCACCTCGCAGTGCAGTTCCAGCAGGCCCACCATCGGGTGCAGGATCCGCTTCACGTCGCTGCGGCGCTGCGCGACGCCGTGCTCGGCCCAGTACGCGGCGAACTCGGACGACCGCGCCAGCAGGTCCGCGACCAGCTGCTCCGCGCGCCGGTCCTCCGGCCGTGCGGTCGCGACGGCGCGCAGGTGGGCGACGTGCGCGCGGCCGAGCCGCTCGTGGTCCTCGGCCGGGATCCGCTCGCGCGTGGCGGGCTCGGTGAACCAGCGCCGGATCAGGTTGCGCTCCCCCGGCGGGCGCGAGGCCGTGTCCCCCCACAGCGCCCGCGCCATCGGGTTCTGCACCAGCACGTCCCCGAGGTCGGAGTTGACCGACGCGGGGGTGTCCCACAACCGGTCGAGGACGAGCAGCAGCCCGGGACGCACGTGGTCGGCCACCGTGCGGTGGGCGGGCGGCTGCTGGCCGGCCAGGTGGAACAGGTGGTCCCGCTCGTCGTCGCTCAGGCGCAACGCGCGGGCCAGCGCGGCCAGCAGCTGCGGGGACGGGCGCGGACCGCGCTGCTGCTCCAGCCGCGTGTAGTAGTCGGCGGACATGCCGGCGAGCGCGGCCACCTCCTCCCGCCGCAGCCCCGGCGTCCGCCGCCGGGCGCCCTCCGGCAGGCCGACATCGGCGGTGTGCAGCCGTTCCCGGCTCCGCCGGAGGAAGTCGGCGAGCGCGTCACGATCCACAGGACGTTCCATACCCCCAGCTTGCCTTCCACGACCGGACGGAGCCAGGGACCACCGATCCCCGGCTGACCGCGTGGACGCGGTCAGCCGCCGAACCGGGCGTCGCCCGTCAGCCCACGCCCTGTGGACGCTCCGCCACGACGGCGAGCACGACGGTCCGCGACTCCTGCGCGAGCAGCAGTCGCGCACCTGCGCTGAGCACTCCGAGCCCCGGCAGCGGCCGGTTCCGCACCTCCAGCGAGAGACCCACCCACGTACCGTCGCCCCGCCTGACATCGCTGCGTTGCATTCCACGAGCCTAGGCGGCGCCGCGGACCACCGGCCCGAGGGCCGCGCGTTCTGCGTCCGAGCGCCGCAGCGAGCGGGCCCGGTCAGGCAGGGATCGGCGATCCCCCGATCGACGGGTCTCTCCCGCCGTGGGTCTGCCGCGCGCAGGCTGGTTGTCGACGGGCCGGACGACTGCAGGGCCCGCGAGGGTGAAGGGAACCGATCATGACGACGATTCTGGTGACGGGCGCAACCGGGCAGGTCGGGCGGCGGTTCGTGCCGAGGCTGCTCCAGTGGGTCGCCCCGGGCGAGTCCGTGCGGGTGCTGGTGCGGGGCGAGGACAGCGCGGAGCGCTTCGGCTCGATGGGCGCGCGGGCGGTGCTGGGCGACCTGCGCGACGCGGAGGCGCGCAGGCGGGCGCTGGACGGCGTGGACGCCGTGGTGAACGTGGCCGCCGCGTTCCGGGGCGTGCCGGACGAGGAGGCTCTCGCCGTCAACCGCGACGCGGCGATCGCGCTGGGCCGCGAGGCCGCGGCCGCGGGCGTGCGGCGGTTCGTGCAGGCGAGTACGAACCTCGTCTACGGCGCGGGCCGGGGCCGCCCGGCGGGCGCGGCCGACTCGCTGGAGCCGGAGCCGGCCTGGGGTGTCTACCCCCGCTCCAAGGCGGAGGCCGAGGCGGGGCTCGCCGAGGTGCCGGGGCTCGACCCGGTCGTGGTGCGGCTGGCGTTCGTCTACGGCGAGGGCGACCCGCATCTGGCGCAGTCGGCGCGCTTCATCACCGGCTGGCCGGCCCACCGCCGCCTGCCGATGGTCCACCACGCCGACGTGGCCCAGGCGCTCTTCCGCGCGCTGCGCGCACCCGGCATCGAGGGCCGCGCCTACAACGCCGTGGACGACGCCCCGGTCACCGCCTGGGACCTGCACCGCCTCAACGGCACCCCGTTCCCCACCGAGAACGCCGACGCCACCGATCCCGACCCGTGGAACGGCATGGCCGACAACCTCCCCCTCCGCGACGACCTCGGCTGGCGCCCTCTCTACCCCTCCGTCTGGTCCGCCCGCGACGCGGGCGCGCTCTGACGGCGATGCCGGCCTCCTGACGCCCGGGACCTGTGGGGCAGTTGACAGGACCTGGGGCGTGTTCCGGTGCGACCTGCAGCTTTTCGGCCGGACCACCCGCGTGGAGGATCGCCGCGCGTGGTGGGGCACTGGGATGCTGGCGCCATGGAGCTGAGCACCGCCCCCGCCGACGCCGTCGCCGTCGTGGCCGCGCGGATCGGGGAGGCCGTCGCCGGGCTGCCGGACGGGGACGGGGTGGGGGTTTTCGGCGCCGTGTACCTCCAGGTCACCGACGCCATGGTGGACCACCTCACCGTGGACGGGTACTTCGTCTCACCGCCGGACGTGGCGCGCCTGGACGCGCTGTTCGCGGACCGCTTTCTCGGCGCCCTCGGCGCCGCCGCGCCGCCCGCCTGCTGGCGTCCGCTGCTCGACCTGCGGTACCACCCCGGCATCCGTCCTGTTCAGTTCGCCCTGGCCGGAATGAACAGTCACATCCAGCACGACCTGCCGCTGTCCGTGGTCGACTCCTGCCGCAGCCTCGGCTGCCCGCCGCAGGCGCTGCAGGCGGACTTCCACCGCGTCAACGACCTGCTGGCCGGTGTGGAGGACCGGGTACGCGAGGAACTGCTGGCGCTCCCGCCGGAGTTGGACGTCGCCGATCCGCTGCTGCACCTGCTCGGCTCCTGGAGCATCGACGCCGCGCGCGACGCGGCCTGGGCCTGTGCCCAGATGCTGTGGGAGCTGCGCGACCGCCCGGAGGCCTACACGGCGGCGGCCGACGCGCTGGACCGCACCACCGGCATGACGAGTCGTTGTCTGCTCACCCCCCTGCGCGGGGTGCGCTGAACCGGCGGATCCCGGGGCGCTGTCAGTCCCCTGCTCTAGCGTTCCCGACATGACGCAAGCCGCTCACGCGTACCGCTACCTGCGCTCCTCCGTGCTGGACGACCAGCACGGGTGTCTCGGCCTGGAGACCTCCGGTGGGGCCACACCCTTCGGCGAGGCCGCCCATCCCCGCTTCTTCGAGGGGATGCTGACGGCCCCTTCGGCAGCGGCCGCCGGGCTGCTCGCCGTCGCCGACGTGGCCGCCGCCCGCTACTACCAGCCCCGGCTGCCCGCCTCGATGGATCCCGTGGTCACCGCCGGGGGCGACCGGTTGCGCTTCGAGTCCTTCTCCGGCTGCGGCGGCGTCTACGCCCGCCTGGACGTGCTCGAGTCCGGGGTCGACGGCGGCGCGATCGGCCACGGCACCACCAACGTCGACGTCAACATCCCCCTGCGGGACGCCCTCGGCCGTCTCGGCCCCGCCGAGCCGCTGCGGCTCGCGGTCGGCTCGGAGGCGCTGGAGGTCACCACCCTGGACGGCGCGGTCGTGGAGAAGAAGGTCCCGCTGCCGGACCGCTGGCTGCGTGGGTTCGCCGAGACGCAGGTGGTGGCGGCCGGGTTCGACCTGCGCGCCGAGCTGCCCGCCGCCGAGGCGGTGCGGTTCCTGCGCTCGCTGACGGCAGGGAGCGCGGGCCGTGCGGGGAGCGGACGCGGCGCCGCCGGGCCGGCGCAGTGGGTCGTCCCCGCCGGGCGGCTGCTGCGGCCGAGCAGTCGGGCCGTGCCGGGCGCCGTCTGCCTGCCGGGCCCGCAGCGGCTGGTCGCGCTGCAGCGGGTGCTGCGGTACGCCCGTGCGCTGCGCGTCTACGGCCCGCCGCTGACGGCCGGCGAGACCCGGCCGACGAGCTCCGCGTGGGAGGTCGAGCTGCCCGGGATGCGGCTGACGCTCACGCTCTCCCCCGACGCGGCACGCGGCTTCTCCGGTGAGGGCGGCGTACTGGAGGCGCTGGCCTCGTCCGGCAGCGAGCAGGACGCGGAGCTGGTCGCGGAGCTGCTGGCCTGGGAGCCGCGGATCGACGTGGCGGAGCTGGCCGGGCAGGCGGGGCTGCCGCCGCACCGGGTCCGCGCGGCACTGACCCGGCTGGGCACCGCCGGGCAGGTCGGCTACGACACGGCCGAGGCGGCCCTCTTCCACCGCCGCCTGCCCTACGACACCGGCCGGGCGGAGTCCCACAATCCGCGGCTGCGGGCCGCCCGCGCGCTGGTGGCCGCCGGAGCGGTCCGGCCGGAGGCGGACGGCGGCGCGTCGGTGCTGGTAGGGGATCATGCGCAGCGGGTCCGGCGCGGCCCGGAGGGCTCGCTGTCCTGCACCTGCCTGTGGTGGGCGAAGTACCGGGGCGGGCGCGGGCCGTGCAAGCACGTGCTGGCGGTGGGGTTGGTGGCGGAGGCCGCCGGTTCGGGGACGACGACGGCGGTGGGGGCGCGATGAGCGTGCTGGACTGTGTGAACCGCGGTGACGTCGAGGGCGTGCTGGCCGCGCTCGACGGGCTCGGCCCGGCCGAGCGCCGGGCCCTGCTGCCCGCGCTCAAGCAGCGCCGCAAGGAGTTCTCCGCCGCCTGGTGGGAGCACCCGGGAGCCGACAGCCTGGCCCTGCTGGTGGCCGGGCTCGGCTGCCACACGGCGCCCTCCTCCGCCTTCTCCTGGGCGAACGGGATCGGCTCCGCCGTCGGGTTCGTGGTCTGGCAGGACCGGGCCGTGCAGACCGTCGTGGACCGGCAGAGCCAGGAGTGGCAGGCCGAGGTCCTGCGCCGGATCGCCGACCGCAGGCCGGGCGTCTGGTTCGGCGACGAGTACCCGATGGTCGAGCACCTCGCCCGCGCCACGGGGCAACCGATCCCCACCACCGACGGTGTGGTGCTGGCGTGGCAGCGTCACCAGCTCTGGCCGGCCGCGACGACGGAGCACCGGCGCGCGCTGACGCTCCGGCTGATCCAGGACCCGGACACCCCCGCCCTGGTCCTCGCGATGTTCGACGTCGTCGGCGCCGGCAACCAGCTGGGCGAGGAGTGGCGCGGCGCGATCGGCGGGCTGATCGAGGCCGGCGTGGTCGAGCGCGGCCTGATACTCGATCACTGCCTGGCCCGGCTGACGCGCGGGGGACGGCCCGGCGACCAGCGCGGTTTCCTGCGCCTTCTGGAGGAGCTCGCCCCGACCGCGGCGGAGTCCGCCGCCCGGGTCCGCGCCTATCTGCCGCTCCTGGACGTCGGGTCGACGGAGGCGGCCCACGCCCAGACCCGGCTCGCCGAGGCGGACGCTGCCGGCCTGCTGGATCCGGAGCACCTGGTCGAGGCCACCGCCACGGTCCTCCTCCGCCCCGAGAAGAAGCTGCTGCGCGCGCAGCTCTCCTGGCTGGACCGCTCCGGTCGGCGGTCGCCCGACTGGGCGGCGGCGGCCGTGCGCGGCGCCATCGAGGCCTTCGGGCAGAGCGACGTCGAGCTCCGGGAGCGGGCGCTCAAGCTGGCAGCGCGTCACATCAAGGCCGCCGGCCCG
Source organism: Streptacidiphilus sp. MAP12-33 (assembly GCF_041261265.1). Lineage (NCBI taxonomy): Bacteria > Bacillati > Actinomycetota > Actinomycetes > Kitasatosporales > Streptomycetaceae > Streptacidiphilus > Streptacidiphilus sp. MAP12-33. The sequence goes on along the minus strand of NZ_JBGCCA010000044.1, from coordinate 32,088 downwards.
GCGCTGCTGCCCGAGATCACGGCTGCGGCCGAACTGCTGGGCCCGGCCCAGGCCGCCCGCGCGGCGCAGCTACTCGGCCTGGACGCCGCCTCGGCGGCGCCGTCGGACGCGAGCGAGGGCTACGTCGAGCTGCTGCCGCCGCTGCCCACGCGGGTGCCGCTGGGCGAGCCGCTGGACGGGCCCGCAGCCGTGGCGGAGGAGCTGGCCGCCGTCCTGGCGGGCGACGAGAGCGTGGCGGCCTTCGAGCGCACCCTGGACGGCCTCGTCCGCGAGTCCTTCCGGGACGCCGAGGCGCTGCGGGTCGCGCTCAAGCCGGTGCTGCGCGAGCGGCTGTGGGCCGAGGAACTCCGCTCCTGGTGGGACCAGCACCACTGGATCGGCCTGGTGGCGGCCGCCGCGGCCGGTCACGTCAGCACGGCACGGGCGCAGCTGATGCTCCAGGGTCAGGGACCGCTTCTGGGGGACTACCAGGACCGCTTCCAGGCGGTCCTCGCCACACGGGTCCAGGAGGCCGCCGCGCTGGTCGTGATGGGCCGAACACCGCTCCTGCTCGCCACCCCCAGCCATGCCGACGGCACGCTGGAGGCCGCTGCCCTGGTGGAACGCCTCGCCGCCCTGGAAGCCGCGGACGGCCAGGCCGGCGCGACGGACTTCGGCCAGGCGCTGCTCCGCGTCCTGGCGACGGACGATCCCGAGGTACTCGCCGCCGCCGGTCGCCTCGGCTCGACAGAGGGCCGACTGCTGACCGGGTGGCTCGCCATGGGCGGCCTGCCCGGTCAGCACACCGAGCGGATATCCGCTGAGGGCGGCTCGCGTCCGCTGGTCACCCAGCCCGGTCTCGCGCCGGAGCACCAGGCGCTGCTCGGCCCGGTCCTGGCCAGGCTGCTGGGCCCGCTGGTGGATCTCAGCCGGAGCCGGATGACGGGATTCGGTGCGAAGTCCACGCCGTACGCTCTGGCGGCGTTGCCGTGCCACCGCGAGGAGCTGGCAACCCGCCTGGGCGACGCGATCGTCGACGCGGCCCAGTACGGCGTGAAGGGCAACGCGCTGCTGCTGGCGCAGCTGGTGGAGGCGGGCGGGCCCGCCGGTCCGGCCGTCCATCTGACGGTCGCCTGCGCGCTCGGCTCGGCCGCGCCGGAGGACCGCACGGCCGCGGTCGACGCCCTGCTGCTGCTCGCGGCCCAGGGCGCGCTCGACACGGACCGCCTCGGCGCGGACCTCGCGGAGGCGGCCCGCAACGGCATCACCCCGCTGAACCGCGCGGCGCTCGCCCTCCGCCAGGCCGCCGAGGCCGGCGCCATGGCGACGGTCTGGTCGGTGCTCCGCTCCGCGTTGCCGGGACTGCTCGCCCCGGAGCCGATACGCGGCGTCCCGGAGCTGCTGGCCATCGCCGGCGACTGCGCCGCCGGCAGCAGGGCGACGGGCGCGCTACCGGCGGTCGAGTCTCTGGCGGGCCAGCGCGGCTCCTCCCGCCTGCTGAAGGAGGCCCGCGCCCTGCACGCCGTCCTCACCGCAGGCTGACGGCAGGCCGACCGGACGCCGGGCCGGGCTCCCCGCGCATGACGCGGTGGCCCGGCCTGCCGCCGGCCCCACTGTCGCGGCAGCCGATCCACCCCGCGCCCGACTCGGTTCCCACCTGGCGACCGGCCTGCGGCTACCGGGCTACCGGGCTACCGGGCTACCGGGCTACCGGGCTACCGGGTCGGGAACGGCTCCAGGCCGGCAAACGCCGCTGCCCGCCCGTCCCGCGTGCGCGGGATGGGCGGGCAGCAGTCCGGGTGTGACCCGACGTCACCAGCTGGCGTGCAGCGGCTTGCCCTCGGCGAAGCCGGCGGCGCTCTGGACGCCGACGACGGCCTTGCGATGGAAGTCCTCCAGCGAGTCCGCACCCGCGTAGGTGCAGGAGGAGCGGACGCCGGCGATGATCGAGTCGATCAGGTCCTCGACACCGGGACGGGCGGGGTCCAGGAACATCCGGGAGGTGGAGATGCCCTCCTCGAACAGCGCCTTGCGGGCGCGGTCGTAGTTGGACTCCTCGGCGGTCCGGTTGCGCACGGCGCGCGCGGAGGCCATGCCGAAGCTCTCCTTGTACTGGCGGCCGTCGGGGGCCGTCTGCAGGTCGCCGGGCGACTCGTAGGTGCCCGCGAACCAGGAGCCGATCATGACGTTGGAGGCACCGGCCGCCAGCGCCATCGCGACGTCACGCGGGTGGCGCACGCCGCCGTCGGCCCAGACGTGCTTGCCCAGGCGTCGCGCCTCGGCCGCGCACTCCAGCACGGCGGAGAACTGCGGCCGGCCGACACCGGTCATCATCCGGGTGGTGCACATGGCGCCGGGGCCGACACCGACCTTGAGGATGTCCGCGCCCGCCTCGACCAGGTCGCGCACGCCCTCGGCGGCGACGACGTTGCCCGCGACGATCGGCACCTGCGGGTCCAGGCCGCGCACGGCCTGGAGCGCGTTGATCATGGATTCCTGGTGGCCGTGGGCGGTGTCCACGACCAGCACGTCCGCACCGGCCTCCAGCAGCGCCTTGGCCTTGCCCGCGACGTCGCCGTTGATACCGACGGTGGCCGCGATGCGCAGCGCGCCGTCGGCGTCGACGGCCGGGCTGTAGAGGGTCGCGCGCAGCGCGGCCTTGCGGGTGAGGATGCCGACCAGATCGCCCTTGGTGTCGACCACCGGGGCGAGCTTGCGGTGCCCGGCGGAGAGCTTCTCGAAGGCCTCGCGCGGGTCGACGCTCTCCTGAAGGAGCAGCAGCTCCTTGCTCATCACGGCGGCGACGCTGGTGAAGCGGTCCACGCCCTTGAGGTCGGCCTCGCTGACGACGCCGACGGGCTTGCCGTCCTCGACGACGACGATCGCACCGTGTGCGCGCTTGTGCAGCAGGGAGATCGCGTCCGCGACGGTCGCGCCGGGCGCGAGCGTGACGGCGGTGTCGTGGACGAGGTGGCGGCGCTTGACCCAGCCGATGACCTCGGAGACGACCTCGAACGGGATGTCCTGCGGGATGGCGACGATGCCGCCGCGCCGCGCGACCGTCTCGGCCATCCGTCGACCGGCCACGGCGGTCATGTTCGCGACGACCAGCGGGATGGTCGTCCCGCTGCCGTCGTTGGTGGACAGGTCGACCGCCTGCCGGGATCCCACCGCCGAGCGGCTGGGGATCATGAAGACGTCGTCGTACGTGAGGTCGTAGGGAGCGGACGGACGTGCGTCCAGCTCGCCGGTAACCGGATTGAGGAACCGCATGCCTTCAGCCTACGGGCCGGATCCGTGCGGTTCATGGCACGACGCCACAAGGAGACGGCCGGAAATCCGGCCACCCCTTGGATGTTCATCCAAATGGCGTTGTGCTTAGCTACAAGGGTAGGGCATTCAGGCCCGCCGCACCCAGGGCGCGCTCTCCGTTGCGGACTGGGCCTGCGCCCGCAACGCGGCCACGGCGGCGGCCGGATCGTCCGCGCCGTAGACGGCGGAACCGGCCACGAACACGTCCGCGCCGGCTTCGGCACAGCGCTCGATCGTCGACGCGGAGACCCCGCCGTCGACCTGGAGCCACAGCTCCAGCCCGTGCTTGTCGATCAGCTGCCGGGTCCGCCGGATCTTGGGGAGCATGATGTCCAGGAACGCCTGCCCGCCGAAGCCCGGCTCCACGGTCATGATCAGCAGCATGTCCAGCTCGGGCAGCAGGTCCTCGTACGGCTCGATCGGCGTCGCCGGGCGCAGCGCCATCGACGCGCGCGCCCCCAGCGCCCGCAGGTCCCGGGCGAGCCGGACCGGCGCGGCCGCGGCCTCGACGTGGAACGTGACGGAGCCGGCGCCGGCCTCGGCGTACTGCGGGGCCCAGCGGTCCGGGTTCTCGATCATCAGGTGGCAGTCGAGCGGGATGTCGGTCGCCTTGCGCAGCGACTCGACGATCGGCAGTCCCAGGGTCAGGTTGGGCACGAAGTGGTTGTCCATGACGTCCACGTGCAGCCAGTCCGCACCGCTTACCGCCTCCGCCTCCTCGGCGAGCCGGGCGAAGTCGGCGGACAGGATGCTGGGACAGATCTGGGGCATCTCACGCACTTTCGAGTCGATCACGGACTACGGGATTGCTTGCCATCATGCCTCAGCCACGGGGGGCGCCGGGAACTACTTCTTGCGCAACAAGGCGAGGTACATGGCGTCCGTGCCGTGGACGTGGGGCCAGAGCTGGATGTCCGGGCCCTCGCCCAGGTCCGGGACGTTCGGGAGGCACGCACGGGCGTCGATCCACTCGACGTCGTCGCGGCCCTTCAGGACGTCCTGGACGACCACGCGGGTCTCGGCGAGGTGCGGGGAGCACGTCGCGTAGCCGACCACGCCGCCCGGACGCGTCGCGTCGATCGCGCTGCGCAGCAGGCCCCGCTGGAGCGGGGCGAAGTTGGCCACGTCGGCGGGGCGGCGACGCCAGCGCGCCTCGGGACGGCGGCGCAGGGCGCCAAGACCGGAGCAGGGGACGTCGACCAGAACACGGTCGAACGAGGCGGGCCGCCACGCCGGGCGGGTGCCGTCGGCGGTGATGACCGCGTACGGGCCGGGGTTGCCCTCCAGCGCGCGGGCGACCAGACGGGCACGGTGCGGCTGGGCCTCGGAGGCGAGCAGCGCGGCGCCACGCTCGGCCGCGAGCGCGGCCAGGAGCGCGGCCTTGCCACCGGGGCCCGCGCAGGCGTCGAGCCAGCGGGCGTCACGGCCGCCCTCCAACGGGGCCGCGGCGAGCGCGGCGGCGACCAGCTGGCTGCCCTCGTCCTGCACGCCGGCGCGGTTCTCGCGCACCGCGCGCAGGTCGGCCGGGTCACCGCCCTCGGCGAGGCGGACGGCGTAGGGGGACCAGCGGCCGGGCTCCGTCGCGTCCTCGTCGAGCGCCGCGACCAGCTCCTCGACCGTGGAACGGCCGGGGCGGGCGACCAGGGTCACCTCGGGGCGGGCGTTGTCGGCGGCGAGCAGCGCCTCCATCGCGGTGCGGCCGGACGCCTGCGGCTGCCAGACGCCGATGGCGTCCCACAGCGCCGAGACGACCCAGCGCGGGTGCGAGAAGAGCACCCCGAGGTGTTCCTCGGCGTCGTCCTCGTACGGCGGGGCGACCTGCTCCAGCCAGGTGTCCAGGTCGTGCTGGGAGATCTTGCGCAGCACCGCGTTGACGAACTTCGCCGGACCATCGGTCAGCACTGTGCGGGCCAGGTCGACGGTGGCGGAGACGGCCGCGTGGGTCGGGATGCGGGTGGCCAGCAGCTGGTGCGCGCCCAGCGAGATGACGTCGAGGACCGGCGGGTCGATCTTGCTCAGCGGGCGGTCGACGCAGGCGGCGATGATCGCGTCGTAGCTGCCGCGCATCCGGAGCGTGCCGTAGACCAGCTCGGTGGCGAAGGCGGCGTCGCGGCGGGTGAAGTTCACGTCCTGCTCGGCCTTGCGCAGCAGCGCGGGCAGCACCAGGTTCGCGTACGCGTCGCGCTCGTCGACGGCCCGCAGGGCGTCGAAGGCGAGCCGGCGGGCCGGGTCCTGGGCGGGCTTGCGGTAGGGACGCTTCTTCGCGGGCGCCTTCTCCGACGCGGGGCGGGATGCGGGAGTGCTCATGGGCGGGCCTTACCTCTGTGCCTCAAAGTGCTGACGATCGCTATGGCTAGTGATCCATCATGCCGCATTTCCGGCACCGCACCTTACTGACGGAATGTCAGGAGTGTGCGCTTCCCGATCCCCCGCTCCCCGACGGTTCACCAGGGCGACACCCCCCGCTCCCCCACCCGCCGCCCGGACGCCGCAGACTCCCGGATACCGATCCGGGGGGATACGAGGATGCTGCAGACGGCTTCGGCCTTGGACACGCTCAACAGCTTCATCGACAGCCGAGGGGTGCTCGGCGCACTCGTGGTCGCCGCGGTCACCACGGGCGCGGGCCTGCTGTGGCGGGGGCGGCGCTCGCTGCGGGAGATCTCCTGGAGCGTGGAGTACGACCAGCCGCTCAACCAGGGACAGGACACGCCCGGAGCCGTCACCACCGGAACGGCCCAGCAGCAGAAGCCGCAGGAGAGCTCACCCGCCGCCCGGTCGGGGTGGTGTCCTTCGCCGTCGTGGCCAACACGGGCCTGCGCGCGAACCTGCCGGACCTCTTCACGTCCGGCGGGATCAGCGCGGACGAGCTCCGCGCCCTCTTCTCCGGCCACGCCGGAGCCCTCGCGCCGGGCCTGATCGCGGTCGGCCGCACCCACAGCTCGGGGACCCGGTCGGCCTTCGCCTCGGCGTTCTTCGGCGGCAGCGACCCCGAGCCGCAGTCGGCCCCCGTGTGCGGCGCCGGCACCCGGAGCGGGTTCTGCGCGAGCGACAACACCATGGACCTGCTGAGCTTCGTCAACTCGCACCCCAACGCGATCGGCTACGCCGAGGCGGACGCGCTGACGTACTTCCCCGACGTCCAGGTGGTCGCGGTCGACGGGCAGACGCCCGGCACGCAGGCCGTCACCTCGGGCGCGTACCCGTTCGTCGCCACGGAGTACCTCTACACCGCGGACCACCCCGCCGGGCTGGTGGCGGACTTCCTGGACTTCCTGACCAGCCCGGCCGAGATCGCGACCCTCCGCGGCCACGGCTTCACCGCGTGCGCGGACCTCCGCGGCACCAAGCTGGACGGCGCCTGCGCGGGATAGCCGCACACCCTCAGGGGCGCGAGGCTCTGCCGACAGGCGGCTCCTCCGCGTGGTCGCGAGCAACCCACCCGAGGCGGACGGCCCTGTTCGCTGAGGATCTGAGGCACCGGGTGGCTTGTCGCGCCCACCCAGGAGGCACCTCCCGGCCGAAGGCTGGGGGAGGAGCCCCCAATCGGCAGAGCCTCGCGCCCCAGAAGGCTGCGCCGCCTGAGGTCGTGCGACTGAATGTCCGCGACTAGCCGAGGCGTTCGCCGGCTTCCACCCGGGCGCCGCGGGCCCAGTCGCCCGCGGACATGCGCTTCTTGCCCTGCGGCTGCACCTCGCCCAGCTCGACCTCGTAGGAGCCCGTGCCCACCCGGACGGTGTTCTTGTGGACCGCCACCTCGCCAGGGGCCAGCTCCGCCAGGCCGACCACCGGGCGGACCGAGGCGACCTTGAGGCGCTCGCCGCGGAAGACCGTCCACGCACCCGGCGCGGGCGCGCAGCCGCGCACCACGCGGTCCACGCGCAGAGCGGGGGCCGCCCAGTCGATGCGCGCGTCCTCGACGGAGATCTTGGGGGCGAGGGTGATGCCGTCGGCCGGCTGTGGGCGGGCCTCCAGGGAGCCGTCCTCCACCCCGTCCATCGTCGCGACGAGCAGGCGCGCGCCGGAGACCGACAGGCGGCCCAACAGGTCGCCGCTGGTGTCCGCCGGGCGGACCTCCTCCGTCACCGTGCCGTAGACGGGCCCGGAGTCCAGGCCGCGCTCGATCAGGAACGTCGACGCGCCGGTGACCTCGTCGCCGGCCAGCACGGCGTGCTGCACCGGCGCCGCGCCACGCCACGCGGGCAGCAGCGAGAAGTGCAGGTTGACCCAGCCGTGCGCGGGCACGTCCAGCGCGGACTTGGGCAGCAGCGCGCCGTAGGCGACGACGGGGCAGCAGTCGGGCGCGATCTCGGCGAGGCGGGCGAGGAACTCCGGGTCGCTCGGCTTCGTGGGCCGCAGCACCTCGATGCCCGCCTCCTCCGCGCGCTGCGCGACGGGGCTCGCGACGAGCTTGCGGCCGCGTCCGGCCGGGGCGTCGGGACGGGTGACGACCGCGGCCACCTCGTGGCGCGAGGCGATCAGCGCGTCGAGCGAGGGGAGCGCGACCTCGGGGGTGCCGGCGAAGACGAGCTTCATACGTGTTCCAGTGCCTTTCTCGGTGCGGCTCGGTGGGACGCAGCGCAGGTCAGAACGCACCGCCGAAGGTGCTGTGCGGGGAGACCCGCACCTGCGGGGCCTGCTCACCGGCCCAGTCCGCGTCGCGGATCGCCTTCATCGCGGCCTTGCGCTGCTCGCGGTCGAGCCGGTCGATGAAGATGATCCCGTCCAGGTGGTCGGTCTCGTGCTGGATGCAGCGGGCGAGCAGCTGGGTGCCCTCGACGGTCACCGGGTCGCCGTGCATGGTGAAGCCCTTGGCGACGACGCCGAAGGCCCGCCGGGTGTCGAAGCTCAGGCCGGGAAGGGACAGGCAGCCCTCGTCGCCGTCCTGGTGCTCCTCGGTGAGGTCGAGGGAGGGGTTGATCAGGTGTCCCAGCTCGCCGTCGACGTGGTAGGTGAACACCCGCAGCGAGACGCCGATCTGAGGCGCCGCCAGGCCGGAGCCCGGGGCGTCCTTCATGGTCTCGGTCAGGTCCCGGACGAGATGCCGCAGTTCCTTGTCGAAGGTGGTGACCGGCTGCGCCTTCATGCGCAGCACCGGATCGCCGAAGATACGGATCGGCTGGATGGCCACGGCGCGGTCTCCCGTCGTCAGGATGGGTGGGTGCGTGCAGGGGCGGCCGCTCCCGCGGCCGTGCACAGAGCCTCGAAGGCTCGGAGGATCAAGTCTAGGGGCCCCGGCGGGGGCTCACTCCCGTGGTGCGCGATCGGCACGAGCCCCGTTCGTCCACCTGCGCGCCCTCTCGCGCGCCCCTATCGTGACCGATCCGACACCTCGGCCGTTGGTCAAAGGAGATTGACCGCCGGAACCCTCCCCTCGCGGTCCGCCCACCGCCGTCCGAGAGGCACATACGACATGGTCGAACACGCCACACACGACGCCCGCGCCCGAGCCAGTCTGCACCTGCTGGTCCGCGACATCGAGCGGGTGCGCCGCCAGGTGGACGCGCTGCGCACGCTCACCGCCCAGCTGGGCAACGTCTACCGGCCGCGCCGCCCCACGACGGCCGCGGGCTTCGTCGTCTACGGGCGCGCGCCCGCGCCGACCGTCCGCCTGGCGCAGGAGCTGCGCGACAGCGTGGAGGGGTTGGTCGCGGCGGCCGTGGAGTTCGACAGATCGCTCGGCTTCTCCTGGGACGCGGTGGGCTCCGCGCTCGGCGTGACCAAGCAGGCGGTCCACCGGCGGTACGGGGTCCGCCGCAACACGCCTGACGGGGCGTCGCCCGTGCTCCAGCCGGGGCAGCAGCGGGGTCCGCTGGAGGACGACGAGATCCTCGCGGAGACGCCGGGGCTGCCGTCGGCGGCGGAGGTGCCGCTGCCCCAGCAGCACGTGGGGCCGCAGGCCCCACCCCCCTCCGGCCTCCGCGCCCCCATCCCCTCCGCCCGCCGCGCCGCGCTCCCCGCCCCCACGCGGGGATACACGCATTGAGGTAGTCGCACTCACCTCAGGGGCGCGAGGCCGTACTCACTCGCGGCTCCTCCCCCAGCCCTCGGCCGGGACGTGCCCCCTGCGTGGGCGCGAGCCGGGACGGCTTTGCTCCCGCAGGTCGTTGCACCGTCGAGGGGCGCGGGGCTCTGCCGATATGCGGCTCCTCCCCCAGCCTTCGGCCGGGAGGTGTCCCGAGGTGCCCCCTGCGTGGGCGCGACAAGCCACCGGCGTGCGGATGGTCCTCAACGCGCAGGGCCGTCCGCACGCCGGTGGTTGCTCGCGCACGCAGTTGATTGAGCAGAGCCTCGCGCCCTACAGGCGGCTGCGCCGCCTCAACCGATGTCCGGTGGGTCGACGCGGACGCGGACCGGGTCGCCCTTGCCGCGGGCCAGGCGGGCCGCCTGGGCGGCCTTGAGGGCGGTGGCCAGGGCGGCGCCGCGGCCCGGGGCGACGCGCAGCAGGACGCGGTCGACGCGGTCCTCGCCGCGGGGCGTGGGGAGGGCGACGGGGCCGAGGAGGTCGGTGCCCTCGGGGAGCCGGACGAGGTCGAGAAGGTCCTGGACCGCCGCCGGAGGGCCGCTCACCGCGGCCATGCGGGAGACCGGTGGGAAGCCGAGCTCCGCCCGCTCCGCGAGCTCCGTCGCGGCGTGGCCCGCCGGATCCCAGCGGACCAGCGCCTGCACGGGCCGCAGACTCGGCTCGGCAACGATCACCACCGTGCCGCCCTCCGCCGCGCCGCGCACCAGCGCGCCCACCGCGAGCCAGCGCCGCAGCGCCTCCTCGTCGGCCCGCAGGTCGGGGCGGCCCAGCAGCACCCACGCGTCCAGCAGCAGCGCAGCGGCGTAGCCGCCCTCGGCGACGGGCTCGGCGCCGGGCGTCGCGACGACGAGCGCCGGGGAGCCGGGCACGGTGGCCAGCACGGCGTCGCGTCCGGAGGTCCGCACCGGCACGGACGGGAACGCGCGGCCCAGCTCGTCGGCGGTGCGGCGCGCACCGAAGACCTGGGCGCGCAGCTTGAAGCTGCCGCACTCGCGGCAGTGCCAGTCGGCCTCGGGGCGGCCACACCAGGTGCAGAGCAGCGGGCCGACGGAGTCCGGTGCCTCCAGGGGACCGGCGCAGTGCGCGCAGCGGGCCTGTTCGCGGCAACGGGCACAGGCGAGCCGTGGCACATAGCCTCGGCGCGGGACCTGGACCAGGACCGGGCCGCGGGCGAGGGCGTCGCGGGCGACGCGCCAGGCGAGCGAGGGCAGGCGAGCGGCGAGGGCGGCACCGTCCCCGGCCTGGTCGTGGTCGCCGACCGTGCGTACCAGCGGCGCCGCTCGCCGCAGCTCCTCGCGCGGCGCCGCCAGCGGGCGGGCCCAGCCGGTGCGCAGCAGCTGGGCCGCCTCGACGGTGACGGCGAACCCGCCGACGAGCGCGGCCGCGCCGGCGTCGGCGGCGCGCAGCAGCAGCACGTCACGGGCGTGGGGCTGCGGGGCGTGCGGCTCGCTGTGGGAGGTGTCGCCGTCGTCCCAGATCGCGACGAGGCCGAGGTCGGCCACGGGCGCGAACATCGCCGCACGGGTGCCGACGACGGCTCTCACCGTGCCCCGGCTGACGGCGAGCCAGCGCCGGTAGCGTTCCTCCGCACCGAGCTCGGCGGTAAGGGCGACGTGCCGGCCCGAGCCGAGCAACGCGTCCAGCGCCGCGTCCAGACGGGCGACGGCACGGCCGTCGGGCAGGACGACGAGCGCGCCGCGTCCGGAGGCGAGCGCGGCGGCGACGGCGCGCGCCAGCTCGTCGGGCCAGCCGGGCCCGGGCAGCGCGGACCACACCGCGCGCGGGGCCTCACCGGCGGCGAGCGCCTCCAGGAACGAGGGGCCGTCGCCGTACCGGGCCCACCCGCCCGGCGGCGGCGCGGGTACGGGCGCGCCGGGCGCCTCCGGTGCGGGCTCGGCCTCGGGCTTGTTGTGCTTGGGCGGCACCGCGAGCTGAAGCACGTCCGCCAGGGTGCCGGCGTAGCGGTCCGCGACGGCGCGGCAGAGCCGGAGCAACTCGGGCGTCAGCACCCGCTCCGGTGAGAGCACCTGCGCCAGCGGGGCGAGCGGCCCCGCGAAGTCGCTGGCCGCGAGCCGCTCGACGACGTAGCCGTCGACGAGCTTGCCGCCCTCGCGCCGCCCCTGTCCCTTGACGACGCGCCCGCCGAAGCGCACGCGGACACGCACGCCCGGCTGCGCGGCGTCGGCCAGGCGCGCGGGGACGGCGTAGTCGAAGTACTGGTCGAGGTGGGACAGCCCCTTGTCCACGACGACCCGCGCGACGGGCAGCGCCTCGGCGACGGGCTTCGGCTTCGGCCGTGCCTTGGCACGGCGCAGCTCGGTCCGGATCAGTTCGAGCTGTTCGCTGACCGGGGAGGATTCGGGGGATTCGGGTTCTGCCATCGCTCCCCCAGTCCTACCAGATCAGACCGACAGCACCGCGCCCTACCGGAGTGCGAGCACGGCCTGCGCCACCGGTACCTCGCCGCTGGTCAGCTCCAGGACCTGGCCGGCTCCTGCTCCGGAGCCCGCCAGCTCCGCGAGGACGAGCGCCACGTCGGCCCGCGGCACGCCGCCGCGCGCGAGGGGCGGAGCCGAGAGCGCGACGCGGCCCGTCGGCGGGGTGTCGAGCAGGCGGCCGGGCCGCAGGATCGTCCAGTCCAGGCCCGCCCGCGCGCGCAGGTCGTCCTCGGCCTGGGTCTTGGCGTCGATGTAGGCGGCCCAGATCTCGTCGGTACCGGGCGCGGGCGGTGCGCCCGCGCCCATGGTGGAGATCTGCAGGAAGCGGCGAACGCCCGCCGCCTCCGCCGCGGCGGCCAGCTTGACCGAGCCGTCGCGGTCGACGGTGTACTTGCGTTCCGCGCTGCTGCCGGGCCCCGCGCCCGCCGCGAACAGCGCGGCGTCCGCGGACTGCCCGCGCAGCACGTCCGCGACCTGGTCGACCGACACCTGCTCCAGGTCGAGGACGACGGGCTCCGCGCCCGCCGCGCGCAGGTCGTCCGCCTGGGCGGCGTTCCGGATCAGGCCCACCGCGAGGTCGCCGCGGCGGGCGAGTTCCCGGGCGAGCAGAAGGGCGATCTGGCCGTGGCCGCCTGCGATGACGATGCGCATCCTCGCACGCTAACAGCCGCGACCGCGCGACCCGTCGGACGGTTCCGCCGCCCGGGTGAGCCCCGTGCCGACGGATTCGGTTCCACCGGCCGTGCCGGGCTGCGACAATCCTCGCCGTCGCACCGGCCACCTGGGCCGGTGGACGTGTGTGACGGGGGAACAGAGATGCAGTCGCTCGAACCGGACGATCCGTCAACGGTGGGCCCGTACCGCCTGGTCGCCAGACTCGGCGCGGGCGGGATGGGACGGGTATACCTGGCCCGCAGTGCGGGCGGCCGGACGGTCGCCGTGAAGGTGGTCCGCGCCGAGCTCGCCGGGGATCCGGAGTTCCGCGCGCGCTTCCGCCGCGAGGTCGCGGCGGCGCAGTCGGTGGACGGGGCGTACACCGCACCCGTCGTCGACGCCGACCGGGACTCGGGGACCCCGTGGCTGGCCACCGCCTACGTGCTCGGGCCGACACTGGCCGAGGCCGTCGCCGAACACGGGCCGATGCCCGAGGGGACGGTGCGGGCGCTGGGCGCGGTGCTGGCGGAGGCCCTGCAGGCGGTCCACGCCGCGGGGTTGGTCCACCGGGACCTGAAGCCGTCCAACGTGCTGCTGACGGCGGACGGCCCGCGGGTGATCGACTTCGGGATCGCCCGGGCGCTGGACGGGTCCGGGGCGACGACGACCGGCGTGGTGGTGGGCTCCCCCGGCTTCATGTCGCCCGAGCAGGCGTCGGGGCGGAAGGTCGGCCCGGCGGGCGACGTGTTCTCCCTCGGCTCGGTGCTCTGCTTCGCCGCGACGGGGCTCGGCCCGTTCAGCGAGACGGCGTCGGCGGCGGAGCTGCTCTACCGCGTCGTGCACGCGGAGCCGGACCTCTCCCGGGTGCCGCAGCCGCTGCTGGCCACGGTCTCCGCCTGCCTGGCCAAGGACCCGGCCGCCCGCCCGACACCCGCACAGTTGCTGTCCCTGCTCGCCCCCGAGGGCGCGGCCGTCGCGCTGCGCGGCGCCTGGCTGCCCGCGGAGCTCTCCGCCGGCATCGCCCGGCACGCGGCGCGCGTCATGGAGTTGGAGACGCCCCCGCCGCGCTTCGGCGCGTCGGCGGAGGCCGCGGGCACGGCCGGGACGGGGGCGGAGAACGCGTCCGCCGCCACCCCGGTGGCGGGCAGCGCGGAGACCGTCCTCGTCGGAGCCGGCCCGGCCGCTGCGTCCGGCGCCGTCGGGGCCGCCGCGGAGCCCACCGCGCCCTCCCGGCGCAGGCTGCTGTTGGGCGGGCTCTCCGCTGTGGGCGTGGTCGCCATCGGCGGCGCGGCCTACGCGCTGTCGCGGGGCGGCGGCACACCCACGCCCGCGCCGAAGCGGTCCGCGAGCCCCTCCCCGACGACGACACCCACACCCACGCGTCCGCCCGGCGTGGCTCCGGAGCCGCTGTGGACGTACCAGGTGAGCCGGACGATCGCCAGCCCGCCGCTCTTCGTCGACGGTCACCTGCTGGTCGCGGACAACGACCTGACCGCGCTCGACCTCCACTCCGGCAAGCCGGCCTGGACGGGGCCGACGATCGGCCCGGGACTCGTGCAACGCCCGATGTACCTCGGCGGCGGACTGCTGCTGATGATCGACGACAACCAGGACATCGCCGCCGTCGACCCGGTGACCGGCGCGCAACGCTGGACGATACCGACACCGCTCCAGTTCGGCTTCAACACGCTGCTGGGCGCCAACGACCGGACCGTCTTCGTCGCCGGCGAGCAGTACGCGCTGGACGCGAAGGGACAGCCGGTCATCGTCCTGGGCAGCGACCAGTCGGTGATCGTCGCCCTGGACACGCAGTCGCGCAAGGTCCGCTGGGTCCAGCACCGCCGCAGCCCCAACGGCTACGACGTGATGGGCCTCGCCACCGCGAAGTACGTGATCTACACGAACGACACCAACAACGTCGTGGTCCGCGACCAGGGCACCGGCACCCAGGTCTGGTCCCAGGACTACGGAGACCCGAAGTGGACGATGACCGAGCTGCCGCTGCTCGGCGGCGACACGGTGTTCCTGCCCGGTCCGCAGTTGCTGGGGTACGGCGTGGACAAGGGCGACCAGCGGCTCAAGCTGAGTGGATCGACCGACCACTCCTACCAGTCGCTCACCTACGCGGACGGCGTGGTCTACGGGACCCTCGGTGACGACACCGCCGTGGCGGTCGACGTGCGGTCCGGCACGAAGGTGTGGAGCACCCCGATCGTCGCCGACATCCTGCCGTCGGCACTGCTGGTGGTCGGCCGGACCGTCTTCTGCCCGGTGCTGGCCTCGAGCGGCGACGGAAACGCCCTCGCCGCACTGGACCGGGCCACCGGCAAGGTCCTGTGGACCTTCCAGGACGGCGGCGCCGACGACACCTGGTGGCTGGAGACCGACGGGACCGTGCTCTACGCCGCGCACGGCGAGCGCGTCTACGCCCTCCCGGCCCGCTGACCGGTGAAGGTGACGACCGTGTGGTCGGCGACGGGCCGGTACCCGACGCGCTGGTAGAGGGCGTTGCTGGTGGGGTTGGCGAGGTCGGTGAAGAGCAGCACCTGCTCCGCACCGGCCCGCCGCAGATCGCTGCTCGCCTGCGCCACCAGCGCTCCGGCGTAGCCGCGCCCGCGCAGCTCGGCAGGGGTGTAGACCGCCGCGATCCGCACCTGTCCGGCGACGCGAGGGGACCAGCCGGCCATGGAGACGGGGCGGCCGTCCGCGTCCTGCCACAGCAGGACGCGGCCCTCCTCGACCCGCTCCACGATCTGGAACCCGCCTCCCGGCTCGCCCACGTCCGCGGCGAACTCGGTGAACCACCGCTCCAGCAACGGGATGTCGTCGTCCGTGGCGAGCCGGGCGCTGCCCTCGGGCGCCGGGTCGGGCGCGGTCACCTCGCCGAGACGGAAGAGCCGCTCGGCCCGGAAGACCTCCCAGGGTCGGCCTGCGGCGTCGGCGAAGGCGCGCACGGCCGCGTCCTCACCGATCACCGTCGGCACCGGGCCCAGCGTCGCGGCGAGGGCGCGCGCGGACGCCTCGCCCATGACGCCGAGCAGCGGGCCACGCGGCGGGGTCTGCGCGAACGCGGCCGCCACCGCGCCGTCCCGGTCGCGCTGCCAGCCGAAGCGTGCCCGGTACTCCTCGTCGAAGGCGAAGGGGCCGCGCTGCCGTACGGTCTCACTGACCGTCAAAAGCAGGGTGTTGCCCGCCGGGTCGGCGGACAGGCAGGCGTCCGCGGCGGCGCGGAACTCCTCCACGTCCTCGGTCAGTTGCCAGTCGTCGAGCTGCACGCGCGTCCTCCTGGGGATCGGTCCCTCGGATCGATGACGTGCAGCCTATCCGCCGCACGGATCGCACCCGGCGCGTGCAACCCTCCTGCCGCACATGGGAGTAGAGATGACCGGAGGGGGTCACCGGCCCCCTCGTCAGTGCGACCGAAGCCGAGTGAGGAGTCCTGTTGTCCACCACAGCGACCAAGCGGACCCGTTGGAAGATGGCCGCCGGAGCGGGAGTGGCCGCCGCCGCGGCGACGGGGGTGGCCCTGTCCGGCGTCGCCTCCGCCTCCACGACCACTGGCGCCGTCGATCCTTCCGTGACCGCGAAGACGGCACAGCGGACGACGACGGCACAGCCCGCCGTGGAGCGCGTGCTCGTCGGCCAGGGCAGGATGGGCGCCGTCACCTGGAAGGTCGACCTGGAGTACTACCGGCACCTGCCGCCCGGCTTCCGCGTGCCGTCCTTCCCGCCCGGCATCAAGACCCCGAAGTACACCGGGCTGGTGTGCGAGCGGATGTACCTGAACGGCGTCCGCATCGACCACCAGGGCGGTCCCTGGGCGGACTGCTCCCCGGTGACGGGGGCCCACCAGCCCATCGGCGAGGAGAGCCTGAACGGTCTCACCGACAAGGGCACCTCCGGCTACCGGCTCTTCGTCGGCCAGCCCATGGCACCCGTCGCCTACGCGGTGCTGACCTTCACCAACGGCCGCACCTACCGGGCCAACACCGTGCATCTGCCGGGAACCGCCTTCGGCGCCTTCACCATCCCGATCGGCAAGGGGTGGTACATCCGCAGCGTGGACACCTACTCCCGCGACGGGCACCGCCTCAGCCACGAGACCGAGTGGCACTGATCCGACGACGGTAGGACGGACTGGCACGCGTGCAGATCGGCACAGCGGCGGCGACCGGGGGACGGCGCGGCGGCGACCGGGGGACGGCGCGGCGGCGACGGGAGCTGGAGCGACTTCAGCGACTACGTCGCCGCCCGCTGGACCGCCCTGGTGCGGACCGCCTACCTGCTCACCGGCGACTTCCACGAGGCGGAGGATCTCGTCCAGACGACGTTGACCAAGGTGTACCCGTACTGGCGCGGCGTGCGCGCCGAGACGGCCGACGCCTACGTGCGCCGCGCGCTGGTCAACACCAACCGGAGCCGCCACCGGCGGCGGCGCGTCGTCCAGTTGCTCACGCCGTTCGTCCCCGACCACCCTGCGGCCGACGCGGGCCGTGACGCCGACGGGGAACGCGGCGTGCTCGTCGCGCTCCTCGCCGAACTGCCGGAGCGGCAACGGGCGGTGGTGGTGCTGCGGTACTGGGAGGATCTGGGCGCGGAGGAGGTGGCGGAACTGCTCGGCTGTTCCGTCGGCACGGTCAAGAGCCAGGCGTCCCGCGCGCTGGCCAAGCTGCGCGGACATCCCGCGCTCGGCGAGTACGCCCTGTCCCTTCCGGGAGGCGAGCGATGAACCAGTACCGGGACCACGACGCGGACGACGCCCGCCTCGACGCGGCGCTGCGCCGGGCCCTCGCGGCGGACACCGACCGGCTCGTGCCGAGCGCGCCGCCGGTCGCGGCGGTGGTCCGCGCCGGCCGGCGCCGCGCCCGCCTGCGGCACACCGCGCGGGGTGCCGCGCTCGCCGCCGCCGTGGTGGTGGCGCTGGGCGTCGCCGTCCCGCAGTTGCGCTCCCCCGACACGCCCACGGCGGTGTCGGTCGCCCCGGCATCCCCCGCCCCCGCCTCGCCCTCGGCCCGGCCCTCGACGCTGCTCACCCTGGGGTCCGGCACCGTCGACGGCATCGGCTGGCAGGCGAGCGCCCGGATCGACGAGAACGGGTTCTGCCAGCACCTGGTGATCGACGGCGTGCAGGTGGACACCGAGGCAGGCGGCTACTGGACCGACTGCTACGACCCGGGATCCGCCGTCGACCAAGGCATGGGCGTGCACGTCGCCGGAGGCAGCGGTCTGCGTCTGCTGACCGGCTTCGGCGCGGACCGGGGCGCCACCGTCGTCGTCACCTTCTCCGACGGCCGCACGACGACGGTCCACCCAGTGCAGCCGCCGGGCTCGGCCACCGGGGGCTTCGTGGTCCCCATCGCTCCCGGCCGTACTCTCGCGGTCGTCGACGTCTTCGACGCGCACGGCACGCGGGTGACCCACGACCCCTGGTTCCGGTGAGCCGGGCGCACGCAGGACACGCAGGACACGGGACACGCCGGGTGCTGGCCCCACTGTCGGCGCACCCTGGGTGGCACAGAATGAGCCCATGGCAAACATCGACGAGTACGGCGGCGGGCAGCACACACCGGACGTCCTGGTGGTCACCACCAACGACGTCCCCGGCTACAAGGTCGACCGGATCATCGGCGAGGTCTTCGGCCTCACCGTCCGCTCGCGCAACATCGGCACCCAGATCGGCGCCGGCCTCAAGTCCCTCGCCGGCGGCGAACTCCGCGGACTCACCAAGACCCTGGTCGAGAGCCGCAACCAGGCCATGGACCGGCTCATCGAGCAGGCCCGCTCGCGCGGCGGCAACGCCATCCTCATGATGCGGTTCGACGTCTCGGACGCCGCCGGCAACGGCACGGAGGTCTGCGCCTACGGCACCGCCGCCGTCATCAGCCCGCTCGGCCCGGTCTCCTGACGCCGCCCGCGGGAGGCGGTCCTGTGCCGACGCCGGACTGGGACCGCCTCACGGGGGTCCTGTCCGAGCATGTCGCCGCCGGAGCGGTGCCCGGCGCGGTGCTGGCGGTCTCCCGCGGCAAGGAGACCCGGGTCGCCGCCGTCGGCGCCCGCGCCATGGACGGTGACGTTCCGCTCTCGGGCGACGAGGTGTTCCGGATCTCCTCGATGACCAAGCCACTGACGGCGGCGCTGACGCTGATGCTGGCCGAGGAGGGGGCGCTCTCGCTCGAGGCCCCGATCGAGCGGTGGGTTCCGGAGCTCGCCCGCCGTCGCGTGCTGCGGCTGCTCGACGGGCCGATCGAGGACACCGTGGCGGCGGAGCGTCCGATCACGGTGGACGACCTCCTGACGATGCGAATGGGATTCGGATTCGTCCTCGACTCGCCGTGCCCGGCCCTGGAGCGAGCTGCCGAGCTCGGCCTGGGCATCGGCCCGCCCGACCCCTCCGTGTCGCTCACGCCCGACGCCTGGGTGACCCGGTTCGCCGAACTCCCGCTGCTGCACCAACCGGGCGCGGACTGGATGTACGAGCTCGGCTTCGCCGTCCTGGGCGTGGTCCTGGCCCGTGCGGGCGGCCAAGCACTCGACGACCTGTTCCGAGACCGCCTGCTCGACCCACTGGGCATGACCGACACCGGGTTCGGGGTTCCCGCCCGGGCACGCACCCGTCTGGTCCCCTGCTACGCCTCGGGCGGGAACGGACTGGAGCTCTTCGACAGCGCCGACGCCACCAGCCGCTGGAACCACCGACCGAGCTTCCCCGACGCCCGCGGTGGACTCGTCTCCACCGCCTCGGACTACCTTCGCTTCGCCCGGATGCTGCTCAGCGGCGGCACGCACGACGGCACCCCGCTCATGGCGGAGCAGTCCGTCGCGGCCATGACCGCCGATCACCTGGGAGCCGACCGGGATCGCTCCGTCTCGGCCCGGGCCTTCCTCAGCGCCGGAGCGGGCTGGGGCTACGGGCTCGAGGTCTTCACCACGGGCGTCGCGCCGGCTCCCTCCATGAGGACCACGCGCTACGGCTGGGGCGGAGGACTCGGTACCACCTGGTACTCGTTCCCCGATCTCGACACCGCAGCGGTCCTGCTGACCCAGTGCCTGCCTCCTCCGGAGCCGTTGGTCACCGCCTTCTGGTCCGAACTGACCGCCCTGATCGGCGCATGACGCGCCTCGCGGACCGCCCCAATTGCCTTGTACAAAATTCTGTTTCGTGGCTCCTTCGAACGTTCTGTACGGTCCGGACCATGGAGTGGATCTTTGAGACGGCAGAGAATCTCGTGGCCGCCATGCGGGCCGGTGACGTCACCTCGGCGGAGCTGACCGACGAGGCGATCGCCCGCATCGAGCGGGACGACAAGGTGATCAATTCGATCTGCGTACCGGACTTCGACCGCGCGCGGGCCGCCGCGTGCGACGCCGACCGGGCACGGGCCCGTGGCGAGGACGCGCCGCTGCTCGGCATCCCGGTGACGGTCAAGGAGTCCTACGACATGGCCGGTCTCCCGACCACCTGGGGCATCCCGGAGTTCCGGGGGTACGTGCCGACCGAGGACGCCGTGCAGGTGTCGCGGCTCAAGGCCGCGGGCGCGGTGGTGCTCGGCAAGACCAATGTTCCACTGGGCCTGCACGACGTGCAGAGCTCCAACGAGATCTACGGCACCACCACCAACCCGTGGGACCACGGCCGCACTCCGGGCGGGTCCTCCGGCGGGTCGGCAGCGGCCCTCGCCTCGGGCTTCGGCGCGCTGTCCATCGGCTCGGACATCGGCGGGTCCCTGCGCACACCGGCGCACTTCTGCGGCGTCTACGCGCACAAGCCGACGCTGGGACTGGTGGCGACCCGCGGCATGGTCCCACCGCCCGGGCCCGCGCTGCCGACCGAGCCCGACCTCGCCGTCGCCGGTCCGATGGCACGCTCCGCCCGCGACCTCTCGTTGCTGCTCGACGTCATGGCCGGACCGGACCCGCTGACGTACGGTGTCGCACACCGGGTGGCGCTCCCGCCCGCACGGCACGAAAGGCTGCGCGACTTCCGGGTCCTGGTGCTGGACTCGCACCCGCTCCTGCCGACCGGTTCCGCCGTACGGGCCGGCCTGGAGCGGGTGGCCGACGCGCTCACGGACGGTGGCGCCGTCGTCGCGCGGCACAGTCCGATGCTGCCCGATCTCGCCGAGGCCGCCCTCGTCTACACGCGGTTGCTGTTCTCGAGCGTGACCGCGCGCTTCCCCGTCGAGGCGTACGAGGAACTGCGGGCCCACGCCGCCGCGCTGGGCGCGGACGACCGCGGCCTGGAGGCGGAGCGGCTGCGCGCCATGGTGCTCAGCCATCGCGACTGGATCGCGGCGGACCGCGGCCGGGAGCTCCACCGTCACGCCTGGCGGCGCCTGTTCGCCGAGTTCGACGTCGTGGTCTGCCCGATCACGCCCACTCCCGCGTTCCCGCACGACCCCGAGCCCGATCCGAGGGCGCGCCGGCTCGACATCGACGGCGTCGCACACCCCTACCTCGACCAGCTCGTCTGGGCCGGCCTGGCCACCATGCCGGGCCTGCCCGCCACCGCCGTGCCGGCGGGCCGGTCCCCCGAGGGCCTGCCGGTGGGCGTGCAGCTCATCGGTCCGGCCTTCGAGGACCGCACGCCGCTGCGGCTGGCCGAGCTCCTCGAACAGCGGATCGGCGGCTTCCAGGCGCCGAGGTAGCGCTGTCGGTCCCCCGCCCCGGCACGCCGGAGCGGGGGACGGCCCGCAGGCCGAGCACGGCATCGACCGACGGGCGGGCGCCGACCGAGCCGTTCCGGTCAGGGCTTCTCCGGTCAGGGCGCGCCCTCGCCCGTGGCGCCGCCGAAGGGGCCGATGGGGAGTTCGAGTTCCAGCCAGACGAGTTTTCCCTCCGCCGTGGCGCGATTGCCCCAGCGGTAAGCGAGTTCGTTGATCAGCAGCATGCCGCGGCCACCCTCGTCCTCCGCCCCGGCGTGGCGCACCCGCGGGACGCGGGCGTCGGTGTCCGCGACGGCGATGCTCAGGACGCGGTCGCGGATCAGCCGCAGTTGGGTGGGGTGGCCGGCGTGCAGCAGGGCGTTGCTGACCAGTTCGCTGACCAGCAGCTGCGCGACGTCCGTCAGGCCCGTCAACTGCCAGGAGGCGAGCGTCCTGCGGACGAAGCGGCGGGCCTCGCCGACCACCTCGGGGTCGTCGGAGAGCTCCAGGACCGCGATCCAGTCGGGGCGGCGCGGCAGGACGCGGGCGAGGATGACGGCGATGTCGTCCTCGCTGTTGCCGGCCGCCAGGGCCTCCAGGACGGCGTCGCAGCGCTCCTCCAGCGAGTCGCGGTTCTCCGCGACGGTGTCACGCAGGAGTTCCAGGCCCACGTCCAGGTCGCGGCCGCGACGTTCGACCAGGCCGTCGGTGTAGAGGCAGAGCAGGGCCTCGCCGGGGAGGGTGAACTCCACTGCCTCGAAAGGGACTCCACCGACCCCGAGCGGCGCGCCCGTCGGCAGCGGCAACAGCTCCGCCGCGCCGTCGGGCGCGACCAGGACGGGCGGCAGGTGGCCCGCGGAGGCGAGGGAGACCCGTCCGTCCAGCGGGTCGAAGACCGCGCACACGCAGGTGGCGAACTGGCCCTCGCCCATCGCGGCCGCGGTCTCGTCCAGGCGGCGCAGCACCCGGTCGGGGGCGAGGTCCATGCCGATGAGGGTCCGTGCGGCGGTGCGCAGTTGGCCCATGCTCGCGGCGGCCCGCATGCCGTGGCCCATGACGTCGCCGACGACCAGCGCGACCCGCCCGCAGGAGAGCGGGATGACGTCGAACCAGTCGCCGCCGACCTCGCTGATGACGCTCGCCGGCAGGTACCGGTAGGCGATGTCGAGGCCCGGCGTGGTGCGGATCTCCTGGGGCAGCAGGCTGTGCTGGAGCATCAGCGCGGTGCTGCGCTCGCGCCGGTACAGACGGGCGTTGTCGATGGCGACGGCCGCGCGGGCGGCGAGCTCCTCGGCCAGGGCGACGTCCTCGTCGTCGAAGGGCGCGGGGTTGTGGGTCATCCGGATGAACTCGGCGCCGCCGAGGACCTGACCGCGCGCCAGCAGAGGGACCATCAGATAGGAGTGCACGCCCGCCCGCAGGGCCGGCTCGACGCGGTTCTCGTGCGAGGTGATCCGGTGCATCGTCTCCACGTCGATCTCGGCGAACATGATCGACCGCCCGGTCCGCAGGCTCTCGGCGTAGATCGCGGCCGAGCGCGAGACCTGGCCCACCTGGTCGGCGGCGTTACCGAGCAGGTTGCCCTGGACCTCGCCGACGGCGACGGCCCGCAGCAGCACCCGGCCGTCCTCCGGCATCAGCGGCTGGTCCTCCTCGGTGAAGCCGTCCTGGACCACGGCGTCCAGCAGGTCCACGGTGACGAAGTCCGCGAAGCGCGGCACCACCAGCTCGACCAGCTCCTCCGCGGTGCGCTGGATGTCCAGGGTGGTGCCGATCTGGCTGCTGGCGTCGTTCAGCAGCGCCAGCCGGGCCTGCGCCGCCTGCGCCTCGACCAGCGCGTGCTCGCGCGCCGTGGACGCGTCCCGCTCACGCGTGAACAGGCGGGCGTTGTCGATGGCCACGGCCGCGCGGGAGGCCAGCTCTCCGGCGAGGGCGAGGTCCTCCTGGTCGTAGGGCCGGTGGGTGACAGTCCGGTAGAAGCAGGCGACGCCCAGCGCCGCGCCGCGTGCGATCAGCGGCACCACCATGAACGAACGCACCCCGTCGGCGCGCACCTGACGCGCGCGCAGTGGGTCGGCGTCGAACCAGCGCAGCGCCTGCTCGTCCAGCTCGGGCACCAGGACGGGCCGCCGGTGGGCCAGGCACCAGGCGTAAGGGGTGGCCGGGTGGAACCGGTGGACGCTGCCGACGGGCGAGATCGGCCGGATGCCCGCGCCGGGGACGCTGTGGAAGCCCAGGCGGCGCAGCAGCGCGGAGCGGTCGGCGGGCCCGCGCGGCTCGATCGTGCCGTGCCCGTCACCGAGAACGAGGTCCTCCAGCACCTCCACGACGACACTGTCGGCCAACCCCGGGGAGGCCACCTCGGCCAGCTCCTGCGCGGTGCGCTGCAGGTCGAGGGTGGTGCCGATACGGGTGGAGGCCTCGTTGACGAGCGCGAGGCGCTTGCGGGCGGCGTTCGCCTCCTGCAGGGCCAGCTGCCGGGCCAGCAGCGTCTGGTGTTCACGCAGGTAGAGCCGGGCGTTGTCGATCGCGACGGCGGCCCGGGAGGCGAGCTCGTCGCCGAGGGTGACGTCCTCGTCCTCGAATGCCTCCCGGTCGCCGCGCCGCAGGTAGACGACCATGCCGAGGACGGTGCCCCGGGCGACGAGCGGCGTGATCCGCACCGGCCCGGTCCGGCCGGGCTCCCCGCCGCCGGGCGCCGCGCCGAGCAGGGCGGCCAGCAGCTCGTCCGTCCGGCCGCCCGCCGGGAGGGTGACGGTCCGGCCGGTCGCCATCGCGACGGCGTACCCGGACCGCGCGGGCACCGACAGCACCTCGCCCCGCCGCGCCTCCTTCCGTCCTGGCCCGGCCCCGGTCCCCGGGCCGACGGGCCCCGGCCTGGCCGCCGCCCCTGGCCTGGGCCCTGGTCCGGGCGCGCCGTCCGGCGGCGTGGTCAGCCCCGCGACCGCGAGCCGTCGCACGGACTGCGGGGTCTCCGCCACGGCCCCCAGCGCACCCGGGCGGGCCCGGGGGGCCGTGGCCGCCGCCTCGGCCTGCCCATCGCCCGCGTGGCCCGTGTGGCCCGCGTCCTCCCGGTCGGCCTTCTCGGTGGCCACCAGATGGTCCAGCACGAACACCGCCGCGACGTCGGCGACCCGCGGGACCATCGCGTCGACCAGTTCGCGCGCCGTGCGGACCAGCTCCAGGGTGGTGCCGATGCGGGCGCTCGCGTCCGAGAGCACCTCCAGGCGCTCGCGCGCCCGCACGGCGCGCTTCTCGGCGTGGAAGCGCGCGGTCACGTCCACGATGGTGGAGCTGACGCCGAGCACCCGGCCGCTGGGCTCCTCCAGGCGGAAGTAGGACGCGGACCAGGCGTGCTCGTTCTCGGGATCGCTGGCGGTCAGGCCGTGCGAGCGGGCGTCGACGACCGGATCGCCGCTGGTCAGCACGGAGTGCATGACCGCCTCGATCTCCTCCCCGTTCAGCCCCGGCAGCACCTCGGTGATGCGGCGGCCCAGGTGCTCCTCGACCGGAACTCCGTTGGTGCGCGCGAGGGCGTCGTTGAGCCGGACGAAGCGCAGCTGGTCGTCGTAGACGGCCATGCCGACCGGCGCCTGGGTGAAGAAGCTGTCCAGCACCGCCAGGTCGGACTCCAGCTGCCGCAGCGACCGCACGTCCGAGGCGACGGCGAGCACCAGCGGGTGGCCGTTCGGTCCCGTGAGCGGGTGGGTGCGGAACTCCAGGTTGACCAGGTGCCCGTCGCGGTGGCGGACCGGGAAGACCCCGGACCAGTCCTTGCCGCCGACGATGGCGGTGAACAGCGTCAGCACCAGGTCGCGGTTCTCGGGCGTGGTGAGCAGGTCGGCGGCGCGGCTGCCGATGGCCTCCTCGGGCGAGTAGCCGAGGAGGGACTGGGCGTCGCGGCTCCAGTGCAGGATCGTGCCGTCGTCGAGGATCAGCGCCGTCGCGATCGGTATCGTCAGCAGCCCGCCGGGACGTGCCTGCGCCGCGGCCGCGCCGCGGCTGGCGTCCAGCTCGCCGCCCGGCTGCGCGCTGCCCTGCTCGTCGGATCGCATCGCCAGGTAACCGCCCAGGTGAGCGCTGACCGCGCGCCCGCGCGTCGTGTGCGCCGGCCGCGCCGTGCAGCTCGCGCCGTGTGGGAGAACTTCGTCCCCATTCTTCCCGCGTGTACGCGCCTCCGCGCGCCCAGTGCCCGCCGATCGGGGTGGCCCGCGACGCGGGCGGCATGCGCGTGCCCCGGGGCGGGAGCGCTCCGGGGCACCGCGTTCTCAGGCCTGGCCCGGGTGCCAGGGCGGCCACTGCCACGGCCGGTCGGACCAGTGCACGAGCTCCGCGTCGTCGAGGTCGAGCTCGGGGAAGCGCTGGTGCACGCGCGGCACGAACTCCTCCCGCGCCAGCGGCTCCATCGGGCCGTCGCCCATCCGGACCAGCCGGTAGCGGGTGTCGGTGGCGTAGGGCGCGATGTCGACGAGCGGCTGCTGGGCCGCGTGGTGGAAGCTGCCGCCCTCGCTGTCCATGACGTCCTCGGTGCGGGCACCGGACATGGCGGCCATGGGATGGGCGGGCTTCTTGTGTCGTTGGAGCAGTTTCATCGTGTGTCCACCTCCGTGGTTCACGACCCCGGCTGAGCTGTACGAACGTCCCGCCGGACACCTCCACGGTACGCGCGGGGCGGCTGGTGCGCGTAGTCGGCCGCGTGGCGGGGAAGTTCTGTGGGGTCATGCCAAGAACGGACACCGTCGTCCCCTGGAAGGACCCCTCGATGCCCTCGTTCCTTCGCCGGAACCGCTCGGCCTCCACCCCTGTCCGCCCCCGGCGCTGGCTGCCGCTGGTCGCCGCCTCCGCGCTCGTCCTCGGCCTCGGCACCGCCGCCGCGGCGGACACCTCCGGCGGCGCGGGCAGCGAGAGCCTCGCCCCGGCCCCGCACGCGGCGCCCGCGCACGTCCGCGCGGCCACGGCGGCCGACCCGTGCGGCTTCGTCGCCTCCGTCCCGGCGGACCGCTTCAAGGGCATCCCGGTCTTCGACGCGAAGAAGGCGGCCCAGCCGTTTTCGGTCAAGCTCCACACCAGCCAGGGCACGGTCACGTTCCAAGCGCTCACGGCGGCGGCGCCGTGCACCACCTTCTCCTTCCGCTTCCTGACCCAGCACGGCTTCTACGACCGCACCCACTGCCACCGGCTGACGACCCAGCGCATCTACGTCCTCCAGTGCGGCGACCCGACCGGCACCGGCTCGGGTGCTCCGGGCTACTCCTTCAACGACGAGAACCTCACCGGCGCGACCTACCCGGCCGGCACCGTCGCGATGGCCAACGCCGGCCCGAACACGAACGGCAGCCAGTTCTTCTTCGTCTGGAAGGACACCAAGCTCTCCCCGGCCTACACGCCCTTCGGCCGCGTCACGGCCGGCATGGACGTCCTCCTCAAGATCGCCGCCGCCGGCGAGGACGACCAGAACGGCCCCGGCGACGGCTTCCCGACCCTCCCCGTCGACATCCACCGGGCGCAGATCGTCCGCGACTGACGCCGGTGACGCAGCCAGGCGAGCAGGAGAACCGCGCCACCCTGTGCGGTTCTCCTGCTGTCAGTGATCGACAGCGTCATGCCGAGCGGGGCCCGGGGGGCGGGGTCCGGCAGGAGCGGGGGCGGTGACCTGCCCGTCCTGGCGGTGCGCCTCCCCTCAGCGCGGAGTGCGCCGGGCGGCGAGGTACTCGCGTCCGAGGAGGGCGAGGGCGGCCCGGACCGGTGGGCGGGCGCCTGTTCGTAGGACCTCGGGGCCCTTCGCGCGGGCGGCCTTCACGGTGAGTTCGTCCAAGGTCACCATCGCGCGGACCATCGGACGGGTCGCGGGCGGGGTGACGTCGACCAGGGCGCGGCCGTCGGTGAGGGAGGATTCGGCGAGGTCGAGGAGGTGGGTGAGCAGGGCGCGGACGGGTGGGGTGTCGCGTGCCGCGGCGAGGTCCTCGCGGGTGACCGCGAAAGCGGTCAGGGTCTCCTCGGGGATGCCCGGACGACCGGCCGTCAGGTCCTCGGCGAGGTCCGCGACGAAGTCGACCCGCTGGCCGCCGTCGATCCACGCGCGGCAGGCGGCGCGCAGTTGCGGGGTCACCGGGGCCAGGACGGAGGCGAGGACCAGCACGGCGGGCAGCGAGTACGCGTCGACGTAGGCCTGGTACTCCCCTTCGGTCGCGAACCCGGCGAAGTCGAGATCCGTCAGCGCGGTGTCCAGGAACGCCGTGACGTGCCCGCCGAGCGCGGGAAGGACGGTGCAGCTGTGGGCGAGGGCGCGGACCAGCGGGTCATCGGCATCGGCGGCGGGGCCACCCGCGAGCGCGGCGCGCACGTCCCGGTCCCAGGCGGCGTAGGCCGTACGCCGCCCGTCCGGCGGCCCGGAGTCCAGCAGGGCGTCGGTGTGGTGCATGAACGCCGTCGCCACGAGCAGGTGCGGCACCAGCTCCGGCGGGACCAGCAGCCGGGCGGCGACGTAGGCCTCGCGCCGGTAGCGGCGCACCGCGCGGCGCTGCGCGCCGTAGTCGGCGCGCAGCGCCGGGTCGGTGACGCCCGCCGCGTCCAACGTTCGGGTCCAGCGGGTCAGGGGATGCAGAAGGCTCACGGACGATCAGCCTGGCACAGCCGCCAGGCGCTCCCGCTCCCGGTACAGGTCCCGCAGCAGCGCGATCTCCGCGCCGTGGTGCAGCACCTCCTGGTTGACCCACCACACCGTCTCGAGGAACCGGTCCTCCGGGTCACTGCCGTCGGGGTAGCGACTGTGCCCGATCTTGTCGAGCGTCGCCTCGTCGGGCACGGCGAGCAGCGCCTCCCGCCACGCCTGTGCCGCCGCCTCGAACGCGGCGACCGCGCCCACGGC
Organism: Streptacidiphilus sp. MAP12-33; assembly: GCF_041261265.1. NCBI lineage: Bacteria > Bacillati > Actinomycetota > Actinomycetes > Kitasatosporales > Streptomycetaceae > Streptacidiphilus > Streptacidiphilus sp. MAP12-33. The sequence goes on along the minus strand of NZ_JBGCCA010000044.1, from coordinate 4,170 downwards.
ATCGCCCGGGGTCACGTGGTCGTCGCGGGTGAGCCGGTGCGCGCCGACGGTGTACTCGGCGCGCAGAGCGAGCATCTCGGCCAGGTGGCTGAGGCGCCAGGCGAGCGTGGTGAACGGCGGCGGCACGGGGTGGACGGGCGCGCCGTCGCGCCCCCACTCCCCCGCGCCGACCAGCCCGGTCGCCCCGCGCCCGAGGACCCCGGCCTCCCGCGGGCGCACACTCCACGCGCCCGCCACCGGCTCCCACCGGTACTCCGCGTCCGTCAGCGGCGGCACCGGGATCTCCAGACCGTTGCCGCTGTCGACGAACGGCCCGCCGAGCCGCTGCACCAGCCGGGTGCAGGCGAAGTCGTACTGCTCCAGCAGGGGTTCGAGCCGTCCGGGAACCTTCATACTGTGCCCACCTCCACCGTTGCTCTGTGACTGCGCGTCAGTCTCGCAGCCCCTGCGGGGTGCGGGCGAGCAGGTTTCCGACCGCCACGCCGTCCGTCAGCGTGCCGAAGGCGAGGCCGCGACCCTCCTCCAGCCGGGCCGCGCAGAAGGCGTCGGCGACGGCGTGCGGTGCGTGGCGGACGAGCAGGGAGCCCTGGAGGACCAGGGCGAGGGACTCGACCAGGCGCCGGGCGCCCGCCTGGGCGTCGGCCGGGGTGGCCGCCGCGGCCTGGGTCAGCTGGGCGCGGACGCGCTCCCACGCGGCGTCCAGGCGCGCGTCGGCGCCCTTGGCGGACTCGATCTCGGCCGCGAAGGCGTGCACGGCCTCCGGCTCGCGGCCCAGCGCCCGCAGCACGTCCAGCGCCTGGACGTTGCCGGAGCCCTCCCAGATGCCGTTGAGCGGCGCGTCGCGGTAGAGCCGGGGCAGGCCCGACGCCTCGTCGTAGCCGTTGCCGCCGAGGCACTCCAGCGCCTCCGCGACGGCGGCGGGCTGCCGCTTGCAGACCCAGTACTTGCCGACCGCGGTGGCCAGGCGCAGGAACGCCCGCTCCTGCGCATCGCCGCGCTGGGCGCGGTCGGTGGCCCCGGCCAGGCGCAGGGCCAGCGTCGTGGCCGCCTCCGACTCCAGCGCGAGGTCCGCGACGACGTTGCGCATCAGCGGCTGGTCGACCAGCGTGACGCCGAAGACGGAGCGGTGGCGCGCGTGGTGGTCGGCCTGGGCGAGCGCGGCGCGAATGCCGGAGGCCGAGCCGAGGACGCAGTCGAGCCGGGTGGCGGCGACCATGCCGATGATGGTCCGCACGCCCTGACCCTGCGGGCCGACGAGCCAGGCGACGGTGTCGTCGAACTCCGGCTCGCTGCTGGCGTTGGAACGGTTGCCGAGCTTGTCCTTCAGGCGCTGGATCCGGAAGGTGTTGCGGCTGCCGTCCGGCAGGACGCGCGGCACCAGGAAGCAGGAGAGCCCACCGGGCGCCTGCGCCAGGACCAGGAAGAGGTCGTTCATCGGGGCGCTGGTGAACCACTTGTGGCCGCGCAGGCGCCAACTGCCGTCCGGTCGTTCGACGGCGGTCGTGGTGTTGGCGCGGACGTCGGTGCCTCCCTGCTTCTCCGTCATGCCCATCCCGGCGAGCAGCCCGCGCTTGCCCAGCGGCGCGGCCAGGCCCGGATCGTAGACCCGGCTGGTCAGCAACGGCTCATACCGGTCCGCGAGTTCGGGCTGGACCCGGAGAGCCGGGATGACGGCGTAGGTCATGGAGATCGGACAGCCGTGTCCCGACTCCGGGGTGCTCCAGGTCATGAAGCCGGCCGCGCGCGCGACATGGGCGCCGGGCCGGGTGTCGGCCCAGGCCGCACCCGCGAGGCCCTCGCGCACGGCGACGTCCATCAGCCGGTGGTAGGCCGGGTGGAACTCGACCTCGTCGACGCGGTTGCCGTACCGGTCGTGGGTGCGCAGCTCCGGCTCGTGCCGGTTGGCCTGCTCGGCCCAGTGCTGCACCTCCTCGCTGCCCGCGAGCAGCCCGACGCGGTGCAGGTCCGCCTCGTACCAGCCGGCGCCCTCCCGGTGCAGGCCCTCGAGCAGCACCGGGTCGGCGGCGACGTCGTGGCCGACGAGCGGCGGGGCCTGGTTGGTCACCACGTGGGTGCGGGCGGCGGGTTCGCTGCGCAGGCTCTCGGTCACGGTCGTCTCCCGGGCTCGGTACGGCGGGTGGGCGGCGCGCCGGCGCAACGCAGCGCCAGGGCGGTCAGTTCGCAGAGCAGGGCGTCGGCGGCGGCGGGGCTGCCGGGCGCGGCGAGCGGGTCGACCAGCACCTCGCCCACGGCGCCGGTCAGTGCGGCGGCAGTCACCTCGGGGTCCTGCGGCGGGAGCAGTCCGGCCTCGGTGCCCTCGCGGACCACGTCCGCGAACAGGGCGCGGTAGCGGCGCCGGAACTCCAGCCGTTCGGTGCCGACGGCCTCGTCGGCGGGTGCGGCGAGCAGGGCGTGGGCGAGCCCGCGGGACTCCAGGGCGCGCCGCGCGAAGACCTCCACCCCGCGCGCCAGCCGGGTGGCGGCGTCTCCGCCGCTGCCGCCGAGCACCGCGCCCAGCACCTCGACCTCCCGCCCGGCCGCGCGCCGGAAGACCTCGACCGCGAGCGCCGACTTCGAGGGGAAGTGCTGGTAGACCGAGCCGGCCGACATCCCCGCCGCTGCTGCCACCACCCCGACCGAGGCCCCGGCCCAGCCGACCTCGGCGACGACGGCGGTCGCCTCCTCGACCAGGCGCGTGCGGGCGGCGTCGAGCCGCGCACGGACGGCAGGGGTCTCTCGGTAGGCCACGAAAGAAGTGAACCACCATTCAGACCTTTGGTCACCCCCGCCGGCCCCGGGAACTCCCGTTCGTTGTTCAGCGCGGGATCGTCGAATCTTGTGACTGGGGGGACGTAGTGGCGAAGGCCGGGCGGCGTGGTGGGGGTTCGTTCCTGCGAGAGGCGTCGGTGGTCGTGGTCGCCGCGCTCGTGCTGGCCGTGGTGGTGAAGACCTTCGGCTTCCAGGCGTTCTCCATCCCCTCCGGCTCGATGAACAACACGCTGCTCAAGGGCGACCGTGTGCTGGTCGACAAGTTCAGCCCGTGGTTCGGCGCCACTCCGGCCCGTGGCGACGTGGTGGTCTTCAAGGACCCCGGGCACTGGCTCGAGGGCACCCCCGAGGCCCCGAAACCGCACAGCGGCCTCGGCTACGACGTGCAGAACGTGCTCAGTGACGTCGGACTGATGCCCTCCGCCTCCGACAGCTACCTGATCAAGCGGGTGATCGCCGTCGGCGGGGACACGGTGACCTGCGTGGCGGGACAGCCACTGCGGGTCGACGGCCATGCCCTGAGCGAGCCGTACCTCTTTCCGGGCGAGAAGCCCTGCGACACCAACCCGGTCGGAACGGTCAAGGTCCCCAAGGGCGACCTGTGGGTGATGGGCGACCACCGCGACGACTCCGCCGACTCCCGCTGGCAGCGCATCCAGGGGCGCGGCGGCGGGTTCGTGCCACTGTCGGACGTGGTGGGCCGCGCGGACATCGTGGCCTGGCCGATCGGGCGCTGGGCCACGCTGCCGGAGCCGGCCACGTTCCACCAGCCGGGGCTCACCGCGCCGGACGACGGCCTGGCCGAGCCGATCGCGATCGGCGCGATCGCCGTCGTGGCCGTGGCCGCCGGGGTCGTCCTGGTCGGCCGCACGCGGCGGCGCAGCAGCTGAACCGCGGCTGATCAGCCGTATTCTGATGATCAATCAGAATTCACTTCCGTGTCACAGCGCCTCACTCCACTGTTCCTGTGGCGGCGCTGTTGACCATCGGCCAACAACTCTGCTTTGCTACACCACGGCCAGTGGTGCATCCCTGGTCGCGTCTCAGCTCTTCTCCCCGTCCATGCCCGAACCCGGGCCGCGGGCGGGCGTTCTGCGTGCATCGCAATACCGCCCGGACCAACCAGGCCGGGCGGCTGGCAGAGTGCAGAGAGGACCACCCTCACCATGGGCAACACCCCTCGCCGCGACTGGCGTCGACTGGCCGTGTCCGGCCTCGCGACGCTCTCGCTCGCGACCGGCGCGGCCATGGCCGCCGCCACCTCCCCCGCTGCGGCCAGCCCGGCCGCAGGTCACGGCTCAGCCGTGGCCAACCCCTACAGCCCGGCCTACGGGCACTCCTACCGCCACGGTGCGATTCCGACCGTCGCCCAGAACGCGAAGATGAGCGAGTGGGCGGCCT
>NZ_JBGCCA010000043.1:0-84864 GCF_041261265.1 Streptacidiphilus sp. MAP12-33 | reverse complement strand
GGCGCGCGCCCCCCCCCCCCCCCGCGCGGGGGCGCGCGCGGGGGGGGGCCCCCCCCCCCGGGGGGGCGCGCCCCCCCCCCCCCCCCCCGCGGCGACCGCCGGGTGGAATCATGGACCCCGTCGAGGTTCACCGAGAGCGATGGGACGGACACGCATGCCGCTACAGGGTGAGTACGAGCCGAGCCCGACCGACTGGGTGCGGGCCCAGGTCGAGACGTACGAGAACTCAGGCGGGACGAAGGGCACGACGCTGCGCGGTATGCCGGTCGTCCTGCTGACCTCCGTCGGGGTGAAGAGCGGCAAGCTGCGCAAGACGCCGCTGATGCGCGTCGAGCACGACGGACGCTACGCCGTCGTCGCCTCGCAGGGCGGCGCGCCGAAGCACCCCGTCTGGTACCACAACCTCAAGGCCGACCCACGAGTCGAGCTCCAGGACGGTCCGGTCAGGCAGGACATGACGGCCCGTGAGGTCACCGGCGACGAGAAGGCGCAGTGGTGGCAGCGGGCCGTCGCCGCGTACCCGGACTACGCCGACTACCAGACCCGCACCAGCCGCGAGATCCCGCTGTTCGTCCTGGAGCCGGCGCCCGCCGCGCACTGAGCGGTCGACCGGGTGATCGGGCGGTCAGTTGGACCAGGTGACCACGAAGTCGGCGTTGTTCGTGTTCGGGATCTGGGTGACCTTCACCGTTCCGGTCGCGCCCTGGTAGGCGCCGGTCCCGCCGGTGATCTTGAACGTCTGCGTCTGGGCCGACGAGGCGAAGTTCTGCGTGGAGTTGTCGGCCAGCAGCATGCCCTGGCTCGTCGCGATCTCCGCGGAGCAGGTGGCCGTGGCCGGCGCCTTGGTGAACAGGCAGAACAGGTGGTCGGTGGCGGAGACGTCGGAGGAGTGGCTGGCCTGGGTGCCGACGTAGTCGTTGTCGGTGCCCACGGCGTACCCGCCGATCGTCGGCGGGGTGGTCGGGTTGGCGACGACCTGGCCGTTGGCCGTGTACAGGTTGGCTCCGGTGCTGACGCTGTAGAACGTCCAGGTCGTCGTGGTGCCGGAGCCCGATCCGGAGGCGCTGCCGCTCGGTGCCATGGTGCCCGAGGGCATCGTCATCGGTGGCGGTCCGGAGGGGCTGGGCGAGCCGGAGTCGGCGGGTACCGCGCCCGCCGCTCCGGTGGTCACGGCCAGCAGACCGGCGGCGAGGGCGGCCGCGGCGGCGAGGAAACGTGCGTGCGAACTCATCGGGTCCTCCCTGGTGCGGGAACCCCTCGCACCATTCTCTTCGCTCACGGATGAGGCCGCACTCCCAGCAGGCGGGTTCGGAGCTGCCATAGTTCGAGAAGGAGGTGGTAGCGATGGACCGTGCGCAACTGCTCGCCCACTGCCTGGCCAAGCCCGGTGCGTGGCAGGACGAGCCCTGGGAGGGCGACGTGGTCGCCAAGGTCGGCGACAAGGTGTTCGCCTTCTTCGGCGCGCCCGGCGGGACCGCCGTCGGCGTCAAGTGCGGTCCCGACCGCGACACCGCCGACGAGTGGCTGAACCGCTATCCGGGCGCCGCCACCGCCAGCGCCTACATCGGTCGCTACGGCTGGAACAGCCTCTCCTTCGACGGGGACATCCCCGACGACGAGCTGCTGGCCGCCGTCGACGACTCCTACGACGCGATCCTCGCCAAGCTGCCGAAGCGCCTGCGGCCCGTCACGCCCCCGTGAACGCCGTGACGCCCGTCATCGTGCCGATCAGCAGCCGGTCGCCGGTCAGGACCGGCGAGGCGAAGTGCGGCAGCGTGCCCGTCGTCAGCCGGGCGAGCACCCGGCCGCTCGCCTGGTCGAGCACGAGCAGCGTCCCGGCGCCGTAGTCCGGCACCCACACCGCGCCGCCGCCCAGCACCGGCGAGCCCGCCGCCCGCAGCGGGACGTGCCAGCCGCCGCGCGGCACGCCGTCCGCACCGACGTCGACGCGCAGCAGCTCGCCGGAGCAGGGGAGGAAGGCCGTTCGCCCGTTCACGGCCGCGGTGCCGAACGCGCCGCACAGGCGCGCCTGTGCCTGCTCGCCGCCGACGCCGGTGCGGCGCAGGCGGGTGGTGAGGCCCAGGGTGTAGCCGGTGCCGCGCTTGCCGACGGTCAGCACCGTGCCGCCGCCGAGCAGCGCCGGGGTGAGCGAGCCGAGGTCGAGGTCGTGCGCGTTGTCGTCCGCCCAGCTCGTCGGCGCGAAGGAGCCGGTGACGGTCAGCTGGGCGGGGGAGAGGGCGAGCACGGAGTCGGAGCCGTCCCACGCGCCGCCGGTCGCCGCGCCGTTGCCGACCGCGACGAGCACGCGCCCGTCCGGGGTGAGGACCGGGCCGCCCGGCGCCCAGATGCCGCCCTGACGGCTCGTCGGGACCGTGGAGGTGACCAGCGGTCCGGCGCCCGTCGCCGGAACGGAGACCAGGGAACCGACGTAGTCGCCGCAGTCGCCCTCCAGGCCCCCGTAGGCGATCAGCACCCGCCCGCCGACGGCGGCCAGCGCGCCGCGCTGCTGGTGGGCCCGGCGGTCGCCGCGCGGCGGCTCGGCCTCGCGGCGCACCCGCACCGTGCCCGTCGCCGGATCCACTCCCGCGAGGACGTGCTGACCACCGTTCAACTCCGCCAGTGCGAACACCAGACCGGTGCTGGGCTCGTACACCGGCGTGCTGGTGATCCCCAGCGGGTCGATGCCGCCGCAGGGCAGCGCGGAGAGCGGCTGCGGGGTGCCGAGCGAGGTGTGCCAGCGGATCCGGCCGGTGGCCGGGTCCAGGCCGTAGAGGCTGTCGTGCTCCGTCGCGGCGATCACCGTGCCGCGCACGACGAGCGGCTGCCCGTAGACGGCGCCGTCGAGTTCCGTCCGCCACGCCTGCCGCGGCCCGCCCGCGGCCGGCGTCGGGACGCCGGGGACGTCGCCGGCGCGCGAGGGATCGTGATGGTAGGTCAGCCAGTCGCCGGGCGCGGTCGGCGCGGGGCGGGCGGCGGTGGGCGCGAGCGTCAGTTCGGCCGTGGCAGAGGCGGCAGGTGGGGCGGAGGCGCCGTGGGAGCCGCCCGGCGCCGCGCCCGTGCACGCGGAAGTGAGCAGCGCGACGCACCCGATCAGGACCCGGACCGTACGAGGGAGGCGGCTCACGCCACCAGTGTGGGGCCGGGCGCCGGGCCGGCGCGGCAGCGGCGCGCGCTTGTGACGTGGGCGGGTCCGCTGGTGCACTCTGGACGCATGGGGCTGACCGGGAGCGGGCTGCTGATCCTCGCGGTGGTGCTGAGCGTGCTGTCCGTCGCCGCCACGGTGTGGCTGTGGCCGCGCCTCGCCGGGCGGGGCTGGCTGCCGGTGCTGGGACGCCTGCTCGCCCTCGGCGTCACCCAGGTGCTGATGCTGTGCACGCTCGGCATCTGGGCCAACGACTACTTCTCCTTCTACAGCAGTTGGCACGACCTGCTCGGCATCGGCGGCGGGCCGGTCGCGGTCCAGGCCGCCGTGCCCGGCGCCGGCTCCAAGCCGGGCGCGCGCGGCGCGGTCCAAATGCTGGGCCAGGAGACCGTCGGCTCCGACGGCATCGGCCTGCGCGCCCCGGACCAGGTCGGCCGCCTGGACCGGGTGCGGATCCCCGGCCACGTCACCGGCCTCACCACGGACGGCTACGTCTACCTGCCGCCGCAGTACTTCCAGCCTGCCTACGCCAGGGACCGGTTCCCGGTGATCGTGGTGACCACCGGCTTCCCCGGCGACGCGAAGAACCTGGTCACCAAGCTCCAGTACCCCTCCATCGAGCTCGGGCTGATCCAGCAGGGCAAGGTCAGGCCGATGGTCCAGGTGCTGATGCGGCCCTCGCCCTCGATGCCGCGCGACAGCGAGTGCGAGGACATCCCGGGCGGTCCGCAGGCGGAGACCTACTTCACCGCCGACGTCCCGCTCGACGTCGAGGGCTCCTACCGGGTGCGGACCGACGCGGCGGGCTGGGGCGCGATCGGCGACTCGACGGGCGGCTACTGCTCGCTCAAGCTCGCCATGCGCAACCCCGCCGTCTACACGACGGCGGCCGCCCTCTCCGGCTACTTCGAGGCGGCCCACGACATCACCACCGGCGACCTCTTCGGCGGCAGTACCCTGCGCCGCGACGAGGCCGACCTGGTCTGGCGCCTGGAGCATCTGCCGCCCCCGCCGGTCTCCCTGTTGCTCGCCACCAGCAAGGAGGACGGCGCCTCCTACGCCCAGAGCCAGGCCTTCGCGGCCCTGGTCCGCCCACCGACGACCGTGGCCGAGGCGACCGTGCCCACCGGCGGCCACAACTTCACCACCTGGGTCCGCCTGCTGCCGGCCGCCCTCGGCTTCCTCAGCGATCACCTGGCACCGCCCGCGCCGTAACGGTCCCGGGCGGGGCCGGTCAGAGCTTGTAACCGATGGCGCGCAGCAGTTGCCTGCGGGCTGTCACGTCCTCGTCCGTCTCCACGCCGAGGGGCGGGGCCCCGTCGACGACGCCGACGACGCCACGGCCGGCCGAGGTCACCGCGACGAGGACCTGGACCGGGTTGGCCGTCGCGCAGAAGACGCCGCAGACCTCCGGGACGGCCTTGATCGCGTTCAGCACGTTGACCGGATAGCCCTCGCGCAGGAAGACGACGAAACAGTGCCCCGCGCCGATCGCCGTCGCGTTGGCGACCGCGAGTGAGACGAGCTCGTCGTCGTTGCCGGAGCGGCGGACCAGGCGCGGGCCGGAGGCCTCGCAGAAGGCGAGGCCGAAGAGCAGGTGGGGGCCGGTGCCGACGAGCGCCTCGTGGAGGTCCTCGACGGTCTTGACGAAGTGCGACTGCCCGATGATCACGTTCAGGTCCTCGGGCTTGTCGACGGCGACGGCCTCGACGGACACGGCTTCAGCTGTCATAGGGCCAGCCTGCGCGGGCCCTTCGGCGCGCGCATGTCGGGACCTTCCATCCCGCCCGCCGATGCTTCGGCGCCGTTATGCTTGGCTCCATGAAGCTTTCCTCGTGCCTGACCTGGTGGCGCTCCTCCTAGGAGCGGCTCCCTCTCGCACGCACGCCTCGAAGGGCCGTTCGCACGGACGGCCCTTCGGCGTTCCCCGGCACGGCCCGGGGTGGATGCGCCCGACGCCCGTCCGGCGGCGCGGCCCGTTCCCACCACCCCGATCCCCCGAGCCTTGGGAGCGAAAGCCATGAACCCCAGCAGCGTCCGCGTCCTCACCGGTGACCGTCCGACCGGCCGCCTCCACGTCGGCCACTACTTCGGCAGCCTGGAGAGCCGTGTCCGGCTCCAGAACGAGGGCGCCGAGCTCTATGTCGTCATCGCCGACTACCAGGTGCTGACCGACCGCGACATCGCCGCGAACCTCCCCGGCTACGTGGAGGAACTCCTGCTCGACTACCTCGCCGTGGGGATCGACCCCGAACGGGCCGTCGTCTTCACCCACAGCGCGGTGCCCGCGCTGAACCAGCTGCTGCTGCCGTTCCTCAGCCTGGTCTCCGTGGCCGAGTTGCAGCGCAACCCCACGGTCAAGGACGAGATCAGGCACTCCAGCCAGGCCGCCGTCTCGGGGTTGATGTTCACCTATCCCGTTCACCAAGCCGCCGACATCCTCTTCTGCAAGGCGAACACCGTCCCCGTCGGCCGCGACCAGCTGCCGCACCTGGAGATCACCCGCACCGTCGCGAGGCGCTTCAACGAGCGCTACGCCCGGCCCGGTGAGCCCGTCTTCCCCGAGCCGGAGGCGCTGCTGTCCGCCGCGCCGCTCCTGCTCGGCACCGACGGCGGCAAGATGAGCAAGAGCCGCGGCAACGCCATCGCGCTGGCCGCCGACGCGGACGAGACGGCTCGGCTCATCCGCGGTGCGAAGACCGACGCCGAGCGGCACATCAGCTACGAGCCCGAGCGCCGCCCCGAGGTCTCCTCGCTGGTGCTGCTCGCCGCCCTGTGCACGGAGCGTGACCCCGCCGAGCTCGCCGAGGAGATCGGCGGGGGCGGTGCGGCCGCGCTCAAGCAGGTGGTCACCGCGGCCGTCAACGAGCGTTTCTCGCCGGTCCGCGCCCGCCGTGCCGAGCTGGCCCGCGACCGGGGCTTCCTGCGGGAGGTGCTGCGCCGGGGCAACAAGGAGGCGAACGTCGTCGCCGACGCGACGCTGGAGCAGGTACGGACAGTGATGGACTGTGTGTACTGAGCCGTGTTCGTGCGTGTACCGTGTGTGACGGGAGTGACCCACGGTAAGCCTGTGACCTGCAGTGACACCTGTGGAGGGACGCGCAAAGCTTTGGCAACGGGCGTCCCCCACATGGCCTTCCGGGGTGGTTCGCGCACGGCCTTGACGGGGACGCTGGTCGGGCAGGCGGGATTCCGCCTCACGTCACAAGCACTGGAGAAGGACCGTGGCACGCGCAATCTCGCTGATATCGAGCCCCGAGGAGTCCGTGGTGGAGACCGCGGTCGGGGCCACCGGGGGGTCCACCGGGCGGGAGGCGGTCATCGCCGCCGAGCCCGAAGCCGACCGCGTCCCCGACTGGGCCGCAGCGCTGGTCCACAGCGCGGTCGCCAACCGTCCGGTCGCGGACGTCGCCCGCCTCTTCGCCCTCCTCGACGCCGACGGCGAGAACGCGTGGCCCAGCCCCGCGAGCGAGGTCGCGGCCGGCCGGCCGCTGGAGGAACTGACCGTCCTGCTCGCCGCGCTGCGCGGCCCGCAGCTGACGCGCGGCCGCGACATCCTGCGCGTCGCGGTGGTGAGCAGGCCCGTTCCCGAGGTCGTCCAACTGGTCCACGCCCTGGGCGGCCCGAACTCGCCCGTGGTGGAACAGGCGTTGCAGCTGGCGGCGATCGCCCGCCCGGTCGACGACGTGGTGGCCCTGGCCCGTGCGCTCCAGGGTGTCGCCCTGACGCCGCCCACGCCCCCTCCGGTCCAGCCGGAACCGGAGCCCGAACCCGCGCAGGAACGTCGCCGCAGGTCCCGCTGGTCCAGCTGAGGTCCGGTCGCACCACCCAGGGGCGCGGAGCCGCACATCGGCAGGGCCTCGTGCCCCTGACCGTGCAACCGGACCTCAGCCCGAGAACTCCTGCCGCAGCCGCTTCGGCGCCCGGCAGAGCCAGGCCTCGGTGATCACCTCGCGCAGCTCCTCGACGCCGATCCGCTCCAGCTGCACCAGCACCGCCGGATACCCGTCGAAGTGCGGAGTCGTGAAGTACACCTCCGGCTCCGCCGCGATCATTGCGGTCTTCACGCCCTCGTCCGCCACCCGGGCGCCCAGGATCGGGCCGTCCGGCGCGTCCGCGCCCAGCGCGGCGAGGTCGGGGCCGCGCAGCGGGCGCTCCCAGACGAATCCCTTTCCGTCCACCCACCACATCGCGTGGTCGCGCGAGGCGCGCTCGCTCGTGGCGGGCAGGGAGAGGGCGATGGCGCGGACGTCGTCCCAGGTGGCCATGGTCGCATCGTAGGCCCGGACCGTGGCGTTCCGCGGTACCCGGAGGCGGTACCGTGTTCGAGCCAAGGTCACGGTGGCGAGGTCACGGTGGGTGGGAGAGGGCAGGGAGCATGCTGGAAGCGCGTCGCCTCGGCGGCCGGTACGAGCTGGGCGGTGTCCTGGGCCGCGGCGGCATGGCCGAGGTCCACGTCGCACACGACGTGCGGCTCGACCGTGTCGTGGCGGTCAAGACGCTGCGGGCCGACATGGCACGCGACGCCATCTCTCAGGCCCGCTTCCGCAGGGAGGCGCAGTCCGCGGCCTCGCTGAACCACCCCGCGATCGTCGCCGTCTACGACACCGGCGAGGACTACCTCGACGGCATCTCGCTGCCGTACATCGTGATGGAGATGGTCGAGGGCTCGACCCTGCTGGCGCTCACGCAGTCGGGCCGCCGGCTGATGCCCGAGCGCGCGCTGGAGATGACCGCCGGCATCCTCCAGGCGCTGGAGTACTCCCACCGCAACGGGATCGTGCACCGCGACATGAAGCCCGCCAACGTCATGCTGAACCGTCAGGGCCAGGTCAAGGTCATGGACTTCGGCATCGCCCGGGCCATGGGCGACGCCGGCATGACGATGACCGCGACCTCGGCGGTCATCGGCACGGCCCAGTACCTCTCGCCGGAGCAGGCGCGCGGCGAGCAGGTCGACGCCCGCACCGACCTGTACTCCACCGGCTGCCTGCTCTACGAGCTGCTCGCGCTGCGCCCGCCCTTCGTCGGAGACTCGCCGATCTCGGTGGCCTACCAGCACGTCCAGGACCAGCCGCAGCCGCCGTCCGTGTTCGACCCGCAGATCCACCCGGACATCGACGCGATCGTGATGCGCGCCCTGGTCAAGGACCGCGACCAGCGCTACCAGAGCGCCGACGAGATGCGCGCGGACATCGAGCGCGTTCTCGCGGGCGAGCCGCTCGGGGCGGGCCGGGCCATGGCCCAGGCGCCGGTGCCCACGCCGCGCGCCGCGCGGCCGTCCGGCCCCTCCACCGCGTCGCGTCCGGCGGCGACGGAGCCCGTGGCCTACGGCAGGCTGGTGCTGCTCGGCGGGGTGACGCTGGTGCTGAGCACCCTGATCACCTACCTGTTGATGAGCTGACGCACCGACGCACAGAGCGCTGACGCCTTCGCGTGCTACGGCTCCGGGTCGACGACCGCGGCGGCGCCGCCACCCCGGCGGACCGGTTCGGCGGCGGCCTGGAGCCTTCCGTCGGGCAGGAGTTGGATGCCGGTGGCGGCGCCGATCTCCGGGTTGAGCGTGAAGGCCTCCCCGATCGCGGTCAGCCCCGCCTCGTCCGCGCTGCCGAGGAAGGCCGGTTCGGCCTCGGTCGCGGCGAGGTTGCGCTGGCTGATCCGGGGCACCGCGATGGCCTGCTCCAGGCTGAGCCCCCGGTCCACGTGTTCGGTCAGGACCTGAAGGACCGTGGTGATGATGCTCGCGCCGCCGGGGGAGCCGAGGGCGAAGTCGAACCGGCCGTCCTTGAGCACGATCGTGGGTGACATCGACGAGCGCGGGCGTTTGGCGGGGCCGGGCAGGTTCGGGTCCGGCACGCCCGCGACGGCGGGGGAGAAGTCGAAGTCGGTCAGCTCGTTGTTGAGCAGGAACCCGCGACCGGGCACGGTCATCGCGCTGCCGCCGGTCTGTTCGATCGTCAGGGTGTAGGAGACCACGTTCCCCCAGCGGTCCGCGACGGTCAGGTGAGTGGTGTGCGTGCCCTCGGCGGTGGTCGGGGCGGGCGTCCCCGCGTCGACGCAGCCGCCGGAGGGGTGCCGCGGGTCGCCGGGCGCGAGCGGGCTGGTCAGGCTGGAGTCGGGCTTGATCAGGCAGGCGCGGGAGTCGGCGAACCGCTGCGAGAGCAGCGCCCGCGTCGGCACGTCGACGAAGCGCGGGTCGCCGACCCAGCGGTTGCGGTCCGCGAACGCGATCCTGCTGGCCTCCAGGTAGTCGTGCAGGTACTGGACCTGGGAGGTGTGGGCGAGGTCGAAGTGGTTCAGGATGTTCAGCGCCTCGCCGACGGTCGTGCCGCCGCTGGAGGACGGAGCGATCCCGTACACGTCCAGGCCCCGGTAGTCGACCTCGGTCGGCGCCTGGGCGCGCACGTCGTACGCGGCGAGGTCGGCCGGCGTCATCGCGCCCGGGCGGGTGTACCAGCCGGAGGCCGGGTCCACCTGCGGGTGCTGGACCAGGGAGCTGATGTCGCGTCCGATGTCGCCCCGGTACAGGGCGTCGACCCCGTGGTGCTCCAACTCGCGGTAGGTGGCCGCCAGATCAGGGTTGCGGAAGACGCTGCCTACGGCGGGCGGCGCTCCGCCCGGAAGGAACAGGGCGGCGGTGGCGGGAAAGTAGGAGAAGCGCGTCTGGTTCTGCGCCGTCTGGTCGTGGAAGGTCTGGTCGACGACGAACCCGTGGTCGGCCAGCTGCTCGGCGGGCCTCAGTGACTGGGCGAGGGAGCGCGTGCCCCAGCGGTCCAGTGCCTCCTGCCAGGTGAGGAGCGATCCGGGCACGCCGACGGAGCGGCCGCTGTCGACGGCCGTCCAGAAGTCCAGCGGCTTCCCGTTCTCCGTGAAGAGGTTCTGGTCGGCGGTGCTCGGGGCGGTCTCGCGGCCGTCGAGGGTGAACACCTTGTGCAGACGGGCGTCGTAGTAGACGAAGTAGCCTCCGCCGCCGATGCCGGAGGAGAACGGCTCGGTCACGCCGAGGGCGGCGGCGGTCGCCACGGCCGCGTCGACGGCGTTGCCGCCGCGGCGCAGGACGTCGATGCCGATGTCGGTGGCCTCGGCCGAGACGCTGGCGACGGCGCCACCTGTCCCGGTGGCCTCGGGCTGCTTCGGTGCGGGCGTGGCGGCGGGCGTGGGCACGGCGCCCGTGGGCGTGGCACCGGCCGAGGGGGTGAGGGCGAAGGCGGTCAGCGCGGCGGCGAGGAGCAGGGGCGGGGTGAGGCGGGCCGTGTGCCGGACTCGACGGGAACTCATCCAGACCTCCGATCGGGCGAGTTGAGGGTCCATTGGGACACGGCTGGTGCAGCCATGACAAGGCGGCGTCACCCGCCGGAGGGAACCGGCCCGGTCCCGGCGACCGTCACGTGCGAGGGGACGCACCACGCCGGGAGGGGAGTCGCATGGTCCAGTGGAGCGCGCCGTCGCTGGTGCGGTCGGCGCGGCGCGTGCTGCGCGCGGACGGCGAGGGCTGGCCGGAGACGGGCCCCTGGGACCAGTGGGGCCGGACGCACACCGCGGCCGCGGAGGGACTGCTGCGGTTGCGCGACCCGGCGCGGCGACGTGCGTGCGCGGCCGCACTGGAGGAGCTCCTGGACCGGGTGGCCTTCTGCTACCCGCCGGGCGCCCTGCGGCTGCTCGGCAGCCACCTGCCGGCCGCCGCCGACGTCGTCACGGCCGGCTGCGTCGAACGGGTGCTGCGCACCGTCGTCCGGCGCTGGAACCAGCCCCGGCCGGGCGAGGAGCCCGCCTCGTGGAACCACTGTCCGCCGCCGGAGCAGGAGCTGGCGCGCCTGGCGGAGGCCGTCGCGGCGGCGGGCCAGGTGCCCTCGCTGTGGGAACTGCTGACCCGGATCCTGGGGGAGGCGGACCGGGCGGAGTACGCCGACTTCCGCCTCGCGCTGCGGCGGAGCCTGCCGCTGAGGCGGCTCCCGGAGCACGGTGATCCGCCGATCGACCTGCTGGCGGCGGCCGGCCCGCTCGACCGGGCGGCCTGGTGGTGCCACTTCGGCGACCTCGCCCACTACGGCCAGGCTCCGGAGCGGGCGCAGCGCTACTGGGCCCGCGCCAACGAGCTGGGCCATCCGGGAATCGCGCGGCGCAGGGCGTTCCTGGCCCTGCGGCAGGCCGACGTGCTGATCCGGGACGTTCTGACCGGTGCGGACGAGCTGGATCCCGACGAGATCCGTGCCCTGCTGCGCACGGCGCAGGAGCTGGACCCCGAGCCGACCCCGCAGAACCGCTTCTGCCTGCTCGTCTACGCCAGGGCGGCGGGGCTCCACCGGCAGCTCGGCCTGGACCTGCGCGAGCTCCGGAGGGCTCCGGTCGGGGAGAGGGCCGCCGGTGCCTTCTGGCTCGGCCTGGCCCGCCACGACCACGGTGAGCGGCAGGACGCGCGGAGGCTGTTCAAGCGCGCGGCCCACCGGACGGGGAACGCGGGAGGAGAGGTCGCTCTCGTCAGGGCGCTGCGCGCCTCGTTGCGGGCCGGGTCGGCGGCGAGGCCGGCCCTGGTCGACTGGACCGACCTGGCACGTGGGCAGCTCGCCAGCTTGGTGCCGGCCCCCGAGATGCCGCCCTCGCCGCTGGACGGGAGGTGGTGATGATCTTCACAATCGCATGTTTGCCGGGACGAACCGTCGATTCGTCCTGGATAACGGCGATCAGAGGACAATAGGATGCAGCGCGCCACAGGGACAGCGACGGGCACGTCCACCCGGACGTCCACTGGGGCATGCCGAGATGGTTCCCGGCCCGACGTCGAACGGAGCGGTCCATGGTCCGACGCCGCCCACCGGCGTCCGCGAGCTCCGACGAGCTGCTCAGCACGCTCGGTCGGCTGACCGCGCAGGCCCTGGAACGCGTGGAGTCGCAGAAGGCCCGCGTCGAGCTCGCCGCGGCGCTCCAGCGCGACCTGCTGCCCTCCGCGCTCCCGCAGGCCGAGGGATTGCGCACGGCCGCGCGGTACGCGCCCGCGCGCCACGGCCTGGACATCGGCGGCGACTGGTACGACGGCTTCCTGCTGCCCGGTGGCGTCCTGGGCTTCTCCGTCGGCGACGTCCAGGGCCACGACGTGGAGGCGGCGGCGTTCATGGGCCAGGTCCGCATCGCGCTGCGCGCGCTGGCGACCGTCACCCCGGACCCCGGGGAGGTCCTCGGCCGGGCGAACGACCTGCTGGTCGCGATGGACCCCGACCTCTTCGCCACCTGCAGCTTCCTGCGCTACGACCCGGCGAGCGGCGAGCTCGCCATGGCCCGCGCCGGCCACGTCCCGGCCGTCTGGGCGGCCTCCGACGGCACCCACGGCATCGACGCGGAACCCGGAGGCCTCCCCCTGGGCATCCAGGCAGGCGAGCCCTACCCCGTCTCGCACCGCCGCCTCACCGGCTCCGGCGCGTTCGTCCTGGTGACGGACGGCGTGGTCGAGGGCCCGTCCTTCTCCATCGACGAGGGCCTCGACCACATTGCCGCGCTCATCCGCGCAGGCGCGGACGGCGAGCCCGCCGAGCTCGCCTCCGACCTCATCCACGTCGCGGAACTGACCGGCCACCGCGACGACGCGGCCGTCCTGGTCCTGCGCCACGACCGCTAGCGCGGGTCGGGGCGGGTATCGTGCGGCGCCATGGGGACCACCGTGAACGCCGCCGACCGCACGAAGCTGCTCCGCCGGGGCTTCGTGCTGGAGTACGCCACGCTCGCCTGGAACGTCGTCGGGATCGTCGTGCTGGCGATCGCCGCCTGGTCGGCGCGGTCGGTGGCGCTCGCGGGCTTCGGGCTGGACTCGCTCATCGAGATCGGCGCCTCGACCGTGGTGATCTGGGAGCTCTCCGGCACCGGAGAGGAGCGGCAGCGCAGGGCGCTGCGGCTGATCGGCGGGGCGTTCGCCGCGTTGGCGCTGTATCTGCTGGTGCAGTCCACCCTCGTGCTGGCCGGCGGCTTCCGCCCGCACCACTCGCCGCTGGGCATCGCCTGGACGGCCCTCACCGCGGCCGTGATGTTCGCCCTGGCCGCCGGCAAGGCCCGGACCGGCGCGGCGCTGGCGAACCCGGTGCTGCGCACCGAGGGCCGGGTCACCCTGATCGACGGTCTGCTCGCCGTCGCCGTCCTCGCCGGACTCGTCCTGAACCTGGCCCTCGGCTGGTGGTGGGCCGACCCGGTGGCCGGGTACGTGCTGGTGTACTACGCGGTGCGCGAGGCGCGCGAGATCTTCTTCGGCGGCCACTGACCACTCGATGGTGCGCGCCCCTGGCTGTGTGCGCCCCGGGCATGTGATCATCGCGACTGCGGGCGTGTCACGCTCCCGCGTGTGGGCGCTGCGCCGGGAGAGTAGGGGCATGTCAGGAGAGGTGCGTGCGGGGGCGCCGCGGTCGTGGGTGGTGACGGTGCTGTGGATCCTGGCCGTCGCCGGGGTCTACTACGGCAGCGGACGGCTCGGCCTGCTGGCCCAGATCGTCGTCGGCGGCGTGCGGGTCACCCCGCTCTGGCCGCCCACGGGGGTCGCGGTGGCGGCCCTGCTGCTGCTCGGGCTGCGGGTGTGGCCGGGCATCGCCCTCGGGCAGGCCCTGGTGGTGCTGTCGATCTCGCACTGGAATCCCAGCTGGGCCGGGTTCGGCATCGTCGTGGGGGCGACCCTCGCCCCGGTGCTGGCCCGGCAGTTGCTGCGCGCGCTCAGGTTCCGGCCCCAGCTGGACCGGCTGCGCGACGGCGTCGCGCTGGTCTTCGCCGCGCTCGCGGCCATGCTCGTCAGCGCCACCGCCTCCACCCTGATCCTGTACGGCGAGGGCGTCCTGCCGGGCCACAGCTACGGGGAGGCCTGGGCGGCGTGGTGGACGGGGGACGCCATGGGCGTCCTGGTGGTCACCCCTCTGGTGCTGGCCGGCCGCTACGTGCGCATGCCCGAGGACGCGCCGGTGCTGCGCTACGCCGAACTGATGGCGCTGCTCGGCGCCACCCTCGCGGTGATGCTGGTCGCGACGCACAGCAGCATT
The DNA here is from genome assembly GCF_041261265.1 of Streptacidiphilus sp. MAP12-33. Lineage (NCBI taxonomy): Bacteria > Bacillati > Actinomycetota > Actinomycetes > Kitasatosporales > Streptomycetaceae > Streptacidiphilus > Streptacidiphilus sp. MAP12-33. Next base: position 70,716 of record NZ_JBGCCA010000043.1, on the reverse strand, counting down.
TCCGTGCTCTTCCTGGTCTTCCCGCTGGTCATCTGGGCGGCGATCCGCTTTCAGGTGCCGGGGGCGGCGCCCGTGGTGCTGATGATCTCCGTGCTGGCGATCGTCGCCGCGGTCGAGCACTCGGGCCCGTTCGCGGGGCACGGCGTGGCCGCGACGATGTTCGTGCTCCAGGCGCTCGACGGCTCCGCCGCCCTGACCGCGCTGCTGCTCGCCGCGGTGATCACCGAACGCGACAACACCCACCGGATGATCGAGGAGGCTTGCGCGGGCCTTGCCGAGGTCGTCGCGCGCCTCGCCCCCGACGAGGTCGCGGACCGCTGGCCGGGGGCGAAGGACGAGTGAGCGGACCGGCGTCAGATCATGCAGCCCGCGTGCGCGAGGGCCTGCTTGAGCAGGACGCCCTGACCGCCCGGCATGTCCTGCTGGACGAGCTCGGAGACGGCCTCCGCGGGGCTGAACCAGACCAGGTCCAAGGCGTCCTGGCGGGGCCGGCAGTCGCCCGCGACCGGGACGATGTAGGCGAGCGCCACCGCGTGCTGGCGCGGGTCGTGGTACGGGGTGATGCCCGGCGTGGGGAAGTACTCGGCGACGGTGAACGGTTGCAGTGAGGCGGGGACCCTGGGCAGGGCGACCGGGCCGAGGTCCTTCTCCAGGTGGCGCAGCAGCGCGTCGCGGACCCGCTCGTGGTACTGGACCCGGCCGGACACCAGGGTGCGGCTGACCGACCCCTCCGGGCTGATGCCCAGGAGCAGCCCGACGTGGGTCACTTCACCGCCCTCGTCCACGCGCACCGGTACGGCGTTGACATAGAGGACGGGCAACTGGGCACGGGCCGCCGACAGTTCGTCGGCGCCGAGCCAACCGGGCGTGGTCTGGGTGAAGTCGGCCATCCCGTGATCGTACTGGCCCCGGCGGGTGCTCCGCGGGACGCGAGGGGTCCGGCGCGCGCGGAGACGGACCGGGCCTGGCCGACCGGGCTGTGATCAGTACACTGTCCGCACGATGGCAGGGCTCAGGCAGATGGTCAGCCTGTAGGGCACCCGGTTCGGCGCCGCCGTGGTCGAGCAGGCGACCTCGTCGACCACGACGGGCGGTACGCCAGGCTCCGTGCACGTGCTGCGCCTCGGCTTTGCCAACGGCCTGCTCGACGGCCTGTGCCTGAGCCGGGCACAGACGATCTACGCCAAGTTCGACCAGGTCAGCGGCACGGTCCAGAACAACCGGATCCCCGGGCTGCGGCAAACCCCGGAGATCGGCATCTCGGTGCGGCCGGGCGACGTGCCCTGTCCCGCCCCGCAGGCACCCACCGGCACGCCGTGAGCACGGGGCGAGCACGGCGACACGACGCCCGCACGAATTGCGGACGGATCCGTCACTTGTCCGGACGGCCCGGACACCGGCTACCTAGACTTCTCTGCGCCAGCCCGCGCACCTGGAGGAGCCGTTGGAGCCCGCGCCCTTCGCCGAGTACCTGAAGCGCCTGCTGCAGAAGGCGGGCAAGCCGGCCTACCGAAGGCTCGGCCACCAGATCGGCTACGGCCGAACGACGGTCTCGGACGCCTTCCAGGGTCGGCGGCTGCCGTCCTGGGACGTCACCGAGCCGCTGGTGCGCGCGCTCGGCGGGGACGTCGCGGAGGCCAGGCGGCTGTGGACCGAGGCCGGGGGAGGCGGGATCACCCCGCCGCCGGAGTGGCTGACCGACCCGGTGCTGCCGGTGCCCGCGCTCGTCCCCGGCGTCGGACTGGCCCGCGCGGCCGCGCTCGCGGCGGCGGACCCGGGCGCGGCGCTGGGCGAGGGCTGGGAGGTGCTGCGCTTGAGCGCGGCCCAGCTCTCGCGCGCGGTCGGCGCGTTGCCGCCGTCCGGGGTGGCCTCCGTGGTCGACGCCTTCCGCCGCGCCGAGGCCGAGCGTCGCCTGCCGCCCGGCGCGGGGGTGACGGCCCAGCACCTGGCCCGCGTCCGCGAGCAGTACCGGGAGGCCGGGCGGCATCGGGAGGCGGGCGCGACCGTCGAAGCCGCACTGCAGTTCGTCGTCTTCGCCTACCGCCTGGCCGGTCTGGTCGGCGGTGGCGGCCGCCCCGACACCCGGGCCGACCGCGAGCAGCCCGCCGACATCGTCACCCTCGCGGTCCTCGCGGAGGACTTCGGCTGGCAGGCGGGCGACGAACACCTGGCCGACTACCGCGAGTTCCTGGCCACGCTGGTGACGGCGCTCCAGGAGGTCACCGCGGCCGACCGGGTGCTGCTCACCCGGCTCGTCCAGCACGGAAAAACGTTGCGCCTGGGGCTCGGTTCGCCGACCTACGGCCTGTCCGGTACGGACCTGCGCCGGGTGGCCGAGCTCCCGTCGGCCGAACTGGCGCAGCGGCTGGCCGTGCTGGAGAGCCAGGGGCTGGTCGCGTGGCAACGGCACCCACAGCCCGCGCAGGAGTGGGTGTGGACGAGCAAGCGGGACGCCTACGCGGTCGACGGACTGCGCGGATTCTGCTCCGGGCGCGGGCTGGACCTCGCGGTGCTGATCCGGGACGTGCGGCTCGACTGGCTTGGCTGACGGGCGGCCGGTCGGGTGATGGGCGTCGGGGCACCCTACAGGCGGTCGTGCGCCGTACGGCCGTTTACGCGGATATTCGGTCCCGTGACCGAGTGGCTGCTTAGAGTCACCCCCCATGACCACCACCACTGACCAAGCCCTCTCCCGTGCCATGCGGATCGAGGGAGCGATCGGCGCCGCCCTCGTGGACTGCAACAGCGGGCTGGCGCTCGGCACCATCGGCGGCGGGGCGGAACTCGACCTGACCGCCGCGGCGGCCGGCAACACCGACGTGGTCCGCGCGAAGTTGCGGACCATGGAGATGCTGGGCCTCAAGCAGGAGATCGACGACATCCTGATCACCCTCACCGGCCAGTACCACGTGATCAGGCCGATGACCGCGCCCGGCACGGAAGGCCTGTTCTTCTACCTCGCGCTGGACCGCCAGCGGGCCAACCTCGCGATGGCGCGCCGCCAGCTCGAACAGGCGGAGAAGCTGCTGCGCGAGATCTGACCCCTGCTCGGCCCGCCCGCGTCCGGCCCTCACTCCCCGGTGGCCGGACGCGGCGGGCGGCGCGATCCTCGGAGCATGGAGACGTCCCCGCGTCCCGCGCCTTTCGGCCCGCCGGACGAGGACTGCCCGGTCCACGTCGGCGCGCTGCTCCCCGGCGCACCGCACCGCCTCGTCGAGGTCCTGGGCGAGGACGGTACCGTCACCCCGCCGAGCGCGTGCCGCGACGCCTACGCCCTCAAGCGCCTCGTCCACCACGCCCGGCCGGGCACCGACCTCGCCGATCCCTCCCAGCTCCACTGGGACGACCACCCCGGTCAGTGGCCGGCGTGAGCACAAACCCGGTGGAGCACGACGGGCCCGGGTGGTTAGGGTCGGCAGGTGAGCACACGTACCTTCCGCGTCACCGTCCGCGGCGTCTTCGACGATCTGACCGAGGCGCAGCGCGCCGACCTGCTGGCGCGGGCCGGCGAGCACGACGTCCTGCACGCGGCGTTCACCGCGGAGGGCCAGATGACCTACGACATCGCCGCCCGGACGGCCTTCACCTTCCGCCTCCAGGACAGCGGGGAGGCGGAGGAGGACATCCTGCTCGCGGAGATGCGCGCCGAGGACGCCGCCAAGGCATGGCTCGACACCCGCGGCTACGGCTACCGCAACCTGCGCACCCAGGCGCAGGACCTCTCGCAGGCCCCGCTCGCCAAGCGCCAGCGCCGCGCTGCGGGGTAGCCGCGCGGCCGGCGCGGCCCGCTTCTTACGCGCCCGCGTCGCTCAGGCCTGGGTCTCTCAGGCCCCGCGTTGCTCAGGCCCCGCGTCGCTCAGGCCTGGGTCGCCTCGGCCGCGCCGAACGGCTGGGCGAGGCCGCGGGCGGAAACCGGGCGGGCGGTGCCGTCCGCGAGGCGGTAGGACAGGCCGACAATGGCCGTCGTGCCCGCCGCCACTGCGTCGGCCAGGACCCGCGAGCGGTCCATCAGCAGGTCGACCGTCTGCCTTATGTGCTCCTCGACGATGTCGTCGCGCGACTCGATCCCGGCCGCACGGGCGGCCAGCACGCTCGGGGTGACCCGCTCGATCACGTCGCGGACGTAGCCGGGCGCGGTCGCGGCGCCGTCCAGCGCCTCGCAGGTCGCGGCGACCGCGCCGCACTGGTCGTGGCCGAGGACGACGACGAGCGGCGCGTTCAGCACGCTGACGCCGTACTCGATGCTGCCCAGCACCTCCGGGCCCATGACGTGCCCGGCGGTACGGACGACGAACAGGTCGCCGATGCCGCGGTCGAAGATGATCTCGGCGGCGAGGCGGGAGTCGGAGCAGCCGAAGAGCACCGCGAACGGCCGCTGCGTCGGTACCGTCGCGGCGCGGCGGGCGGCGTCCTGGTTGGGATGCTCGGGTGATCCGTCGACGAAGCGCCGGTTCCCGGCGAGCAGGGTCTCCAGGGAGTCGTCGGCGGGCTGCGCGTTCGTGATCGAATCCGTCATGGCGGCAGCCTACGACCTCGCGGTCGAACCCTGCTCGCCGGATCCACCCGCTTGGCCTGTGGTCCCGGTCTCACTTGCTGCTGCGGTCGGCTCTAGGGGCGGCGGGGGAGACCGAGCAGGTCGGCGACGGTCTCGCGGATACCGCGGCCACGCGGGTCCTTCCAGGCCAGCCGTGCGCCGTCGCCCGGGTCGCGGATGTAGGCGTGCAGCCGGCCCTCGTGCTGGGCCAGCACCAGATCCGTGGTGGACTCCGCCGTCTCCGCGGACCCGACCGTGCGGTAGCGGATCGCGGTCAGCAGCGCGGACCGCTCCGCCGCACCGAGGACCCGGTCCGCGTCCGAGCCCTGCCCGGACTCGCCCCAGGGGCCGCGCGGCAGCCAGTCGGCCAGCATCTGGAGGGTCTCCTCCAGCGAGTGCAGCGACACCTCGTGCACCCCGAGGGTGTCGATCCGTACGAGCAGGCAGACGCGTTCGGGCTGCGGCAGCACCAGGATGCGCCAGGGCTCTCCCGTTCCGGTTCCGGCGACCCGGGCGTCGAGGACGGTCCGGGCGCGGCGCTGGAACGCGACGGTGATCCCGAGGTCGCCGCGCACCTGGATCTGGTCCTCGCCCTTGCCCGCGACCAGCAGCTGACGGGCGGCCAGGGAGCGGACCGCCTCGGCGAGGACCTCGTCCGGGGGCCTGGCCTCCAGGAAGTCCACGACGGCGTCGACCACCGTCAGTTCGGCGATGGTGTAGGCGCCGAGCGGCACGGCCCCGGTCGCGACCAGGCCGACCACGGCCTCCACCATGCCGTCCGGCACCGCGACGTCACCCGGCAGGTCCGCCGGCGAGGGCACCGCCCCCGGTGTCGGCTCCGGGGCAGGTTCCGGCGCGGCCCCTGTCGCGTCGGCGTCGCTCATCACGTCTCCTGTTCTGTCGTGGTCCCCGGGTGGATCCAGCGTGTGCCTGGCCGCGGGCGCTCGCCCGGGTGGAAGAGCACCTCCGCGGCGGGCGGCAGCGGCGCCTCGCTGACCCACACCTCCGAACTGCCGAACAGCCCCCGGCCCGCCCGTCCGTCGAGCGCCCGGCCGAGCTCGTCGGTGGGATCACGCGGCTCGGGCGGCGGAAAGCGCGCGGCCAGGTCGGCGGATGCGGAGCTGAGGTCGTCCGCGGCCTCGATGCCGCGCAGCGCGTGGGCGAGTGTCCGGGAGACCTCCGGACCGACCGCCATGGGCACGGACAACGCGGGCGAGAGGTACATCGGCCGACGTTCCGTCACCCGGGAGAGCCCCCAGGGGCCCACGTTGCTGCGGGTGATCCGGTAGACGACGTAGTCCCACAGGTGCCGCAGGTCGTTCAGGCTCGGCAGCTTGTTCTTGCCGAAGGCCGCCGGGGTCTTCTCCAACTGGAGCCAGGTGCCGGAGGCAGTGCGGCCGTGGAGCTTCTCGCGCACCACCGGGCCGCGCATGCCGATGTCGGGGTAGAGCGACTTGTCGATGTCGCGGTGGTGGGAGGAGAGCCGGTGGTGGCTGACCTCGGGGAAGCTCCACTGCTGGTACAGCTCCGGGTCGTCCACCAGCACGTGCCCACCGCACAGCACGTCGTGCAGCTGCTGCACCTGGAGCCCGTGCTGCTCCAGGTCGGCCATGATCGTGGCCTCCTGCGGACTGAGCCCGGTGGCGGCGGTGACCAGGCCCTTGCGGTAGGACTCGTTCCGCGCGGTCAGCTCGATCAGCAGCCGCATCCGCGTGCGCACCCGCTCGGCCTGCTGCTCCTGCTCCGCGCGCAGGGCCCGGCGTTTGCGACGACGTGCCTGTCCACCTGCCATATGCCCCAGTACAACACCGCTCCGCCCGCCACGCCCGGCCACCCGATCCCCCTCGGCGCGTCGTCCCCCCTTTCAGTGGTGGAGGGGAAACGAGGCCTGGAACGCCAGACGCAGGTGTGCTGCCAGCCGTGGCGGACTCCCCAACTCGACCAGGAGTTCCGCGACGCGAGCGGGCAGGGGGCGCAGGGGTGGGTCGACCTGGCCGTTGATGGCCCTCGACAAGGCGGCGTCCGTCGTCACTCTTCCGGCTCCGGTGGGGCGGGCTTGGTGTGGAGGATGTCGCGGACCTGTTCCGCCGCGCGGAGGATGGTCTCGCTGACGAAGTCGCTGAAGCGGGCGATGTTCTCCAGGCGGTGGGCCGCGGGTGTGTCGCGGCCGAGGACCGTGACGCCCTGGCGGGCGGTCTGGGCGAGTTGGGCGATGCCCCGGGCGCTTGCGATCGTGGACTGGTACCAGACGTCCTCGTCGACGTGGTAGCGCTCGCGGCGGCGCTCGTCGCGTTCGCGGCGGACCAGGCCCTGTTCCTCCAGGAACGAGATCGCCTTGGAGACCGAGGCCGGGCTGACGTCGAGTCGCTGGACGAGGTCGGCGGCGGTGACGCCCGCGTCCGCGGTCATCAGGCTGGTCATGACGCGGGCGGTCATCTTGGGCAGACCCTGGTTCATGAGCAGGGTGGTGAACGTCTCCTCGTACTCGCGCACCGCCTCGTCGCGCGCCTCGGCCTGCGTGCCGTGCCCGGCGCGGGCGGTGGCGGGCTTGCGGCGGCGGGCGCGCTGCTCGGTGGCGCGGTGGGCGAGGTCGGCGCGGTAGGCGTTGGGGCCGCCGTTGCGGTCCACCTCGCGGGTGATGGTGGAGGTGGGTCGGTCCAGGCGCCGGGCGATCTCGGCGTAGGGGAGGTCGTCGGCCAGCCCCGACGCGATCTGCTGGCGCTCCTGCTGGGTGAGTCGTCCTCCTGGCACCGCGCTGTTCCTCTCCGGCCGAACGTCCACTCGTGTCGCCGCCAGCGTAGCGTTCAGGATCAATCCAATGCAACAGGAGTGCTCTCGGCCATTGCGTTAGATTGCAGCCAGTTGCAACGAAAAACCAGCCGTGAGCTGTGAATACGTGGATGTTGTGCAACAAGGCTATTGCCGGATCTCCGAACGCAACGTAGCGTTTCTCATGTCGGAAACACCGGCCAGCGCACTCACCGGAGCCCACCATGCAGAAGTTCGACACCCCCGCCGCGATCACCGCCGTCGTCGAGATCGCCGCCGGACGCATCCAGGTCATCGCCGCCGACCGCACCGACACCCTCGTCGAGGTCCGCCCCGCCGACCCCGGCAAGAACCGCGACGTCAAGGCCGCCGCCAAGGCCACCGTCACCTACCAGGACGGCATCCTCCGCGTCGACGGCGGCCAGCCCGGGAACCAGTACTTCGGCCCCTCCGGCGCCCTCGAGGTCACCGTCCAACTGCCCGCCGGCTCCGCCCTGAAGACCCGCACCGCCAGCAGCGAGGTCCGCGGCGTCGGCCGCCTCGGCGACGTCGACGTCGAGGGCGCCTACCGCCACATCAAGATCGACGAAGCCGCCGCCGTCCGCCTCGCCGCCGTCGACGGCGACGTCCACATCGGCCGCCTCAACGGCCCCGCCCAGATCACCACCAACCGCGGCGCCATCACCGTCACCGAAGCCACCACCGGCAACGTCGTCCTGCACACCCACCAGGGCGACATCACCGTCACCACCGCCCCCGGCATCCCCGCCACCCTCGACGCCGGCACCGGCCACGGCCGCGTCGCCAACTCCCTCAAGAACGACGGCACCCCCACCCTCGCCATCCGCGCCACCACCACCATGGGCGACATCACCGCCCGCAGCCTCTGAACCGTGCGGACGCGGTGACGCCCGGAGCGGACGTCACCGCGTCACCGGCCTCAGTCCTCGAAGCCGTAGGCGCTCCAGTTCGCCAGGACCCGCTCCTGGACCTCCTTCGGCCAGCCGTTCTCGAAGCTGCCCTTCACCGGCTGCCGCCCGGCCGGATACAGGTCGGCCAGCAGGCAGTTGTAGATCACCTTGCCGGCCCGGAACGTGTGGGATTCCTCCTCCGACAGGTACACCGCGAGCTGCATGCTGAGCGCCGGCGGGAAGTGGATCTCGCCGCGCTCGACGTCCGGGTGGGAGCGGGTGGCGAAGGCCCAGACCACCTGCTTCAGGTCGGTGATGTCGACGTCGTCCTCCAGCAGCAGGATCTTCGGGGCGTTGACCGAGGGCTTGCCCGCGAAGATGACCGCCGCGATGCGCTCCGCGAGCTCGTGCGAGCCCAGGCCGGTGGTCTCGTGCCAGTCCTGGCGGACGGCGATCGTCAGCCAGTGGACCGCGGCCTCGAAGTTGTACCAGCACGAGGAGATCGGCAGCCCGGCCTCGCGCAGCAGGTGGAGGATCTCGGCGGCCGAGGTGGTGCCGATGATGGTGTGGTCCTCCTCGACCGGCGGGCCCGCCGCGCAGACCGCCTGGATCGCCGCGTCGCGGTAGGTGATCGCCGAGACGTGGAACACGGCCTTGGGCGAGGCCTCGGTGGCGTTGTAGCCGGGGAACTCGTTGAACGGCCCCTCCATCACCGTCTCGGCGAGCGCGATGTGACCCTCGATCACCATCTCGGCGCTCGCCGGGACCATCAGGTCCACCGTCTCGGCCCGCACCACCTCGATGCCCTCGCCGAACAGCGCCCCGAGGTAGTGCGACTCGTCCGCGCCCTCCGGGATCGGCATCCCGCCGACGAACGGCAGGCCGGGCTCCACGCCGATGGCGAGCGCGATCGGCATCGGCTCGCCGAGCTCGGCCCACCTGGAGCGGATGATCCCCAGATGCTGCACCGGCGGGATCAGGCAGGCGAGGGTGGAGCGGTCGTGGATCATCATGCGGTTGATCGACCAGTTGGTCCACGAGCCGTCCGGGGTCCGGGCGATGTTCATGCCGTAGGTCTGGATGTAGCGGCCGCCGTCGCCCGCGTGGATCAGCGGCGTCGGGAACGCGAACAGGTCGATGTCCTCGCCCAGCATCACGTTCTGCTTGCAGGGCGCGTCCTCGCGGGCCACCTCCACCGGCGGGATGCCCGGCTTGGAGCGCGCCGCCGCGAGGGACTCGACGATCTCCTGGCCCGACGCGTCCGCGTCCAGCCCGACCGCCAGCGCGATCCTCGCCAGCGGGTTCGCCGAGCTGCTCAGCGCGCCCGGCGCGCCCAGCAGGCGGAAGCCGGTGCCGGCGTAGCCGGCGAGGTTGGTGAACAGCGGAGCGGGAGCGACGAGGTCGTAGCAGCGGCGGATCACCGCGCCGACCTCCAGACTCCAGTCCACCTCCTTGTCGATGCGCTGGACGTCACCGATCGCGTCGAGTGCGTCGATGAACTCGCGCAGGCTCCTGATGTGCGTCACTCGAAATCCTCATCCCCGTGCTCTGCTTGTCGATCTCCCGGTCGCAGCAGTAGATGTGATCATCTGAGGACGAGTCAAGGTCGTTGGGGGGCGAACTCACTGACGTCGGCGGCGCCAGGCGAGCGAGAGGCCGAGGAGGGCGGTCGCGGCGCCCACCGCCTCGGCGACGGCGGAGAGGCTCTTCTCCGGATACCAGACGGGCTCGTACATGTCGGGGAACGGTCCCAGCCCGCCGACGTCGACATAGCGGTAGAGCAGCACCGCGCCCACCCCGCCCGCCGCGACCAGGAACGCGAACAGCCACACCATCCTGCTGCGCCGGGCGACCAGCACCAGCAGCGCGGCGAGCGCGGCGGCTCCCGCCTCGACACGGAACAGCGCGCCCTGGCTCACGCTCGCCCGGATCGCGTCGTAGCCGGGCGCGAGGTCCGCGTGCACGTAGGCGTCGACGGCCAGCGCCGCGGCGGTCAGCACGGCCGCCGCCCACAGCGCGCCGCGCTCCGCCCGGTGCCGCCGTTCCCGCGGCCTGGCGGGGGCCGTCTGCGTGTTGTCCGTGACCGACATGGGAAACCACCTCCACGCCCCGCTCCGGCGCCGAGTCGTTCGGGAGTCGTGGAAGGCCGGGCGAGTGCTTCCCCCGTTGCTACGCGCCCGGCCCCGGGTCGGTTCACCGACCTCCTCGGGTGGCGGTGCGGCTCAGCCGCACCAGAACAGGAACGGGTGGCAGGTGCTGTGCGGGGACGGGGTGGGCGAGGGGGAGGGCCCCGGGCCGCCGGTGGTGCCGGCGTCCTGGCCGGTGCCGGCGGAGGTGGCGCCGCCGGAGGAGGCGGAGGGGCTCGGGGAGTGGGAGACGGTCGCCGTCGAGGACGCCGTGCTGGAGGCCGAGGCGGACGGCGTCCGGGGGCGGTGGGTCGTGTGGTGGTGGCCGCCGGAGGCCGACGCGCTGGGCAGGCCGGTGGCGTACGCGCCGTCCGTGGCCGTCGCGGCCGGGCCGCCGGCCGCGCCCGCGTCCAGCGGGGCCGGGCCGGGGGAACCGGAGCCGCCGTTCGCCACCGCGATGCCCCCCGCCGCGAGCACCAGCGCACCGACGCCGCTCAGCAGGACGGTGCGACGCCGTGAGGCCGTGCGTCGGCGCTGACGTTCGCGCTGCGCGGCGCGGCCGCCGCGCGGCTGTTCACCGGGGTGCTCGTAGGTCACCGTGCGCACGGTCTCCATGGCCGCAGCCTCGTCGAGCGGGACCGTGGGCAGGCCCGCCGCCGCGGCGCCGCAGCCCGGGCAGGAGAAAGCGCCGTTGAGGTGCCGGCGACAGGTGGGGCAGAACTTCATGCCGTCTTCCGTGCAGATGAGCCCATTGATCGGTACCTGGCGAGCCTAGGAGCACGACGACAGGTGGTGACAGTTCACCCATGTGAGGCTTCTGGGGAGAAGTGGTGCAGGTCAGACCCGCCTGTCGTGGCGCGGTGGCGGGACGGCGTGGTGCCGAACGTCGCGCGGAAGGCCTCGATGAACGCGCTCGGCGTCGCGTAGCCGCACGCCGCCGCCGTGGCGGTGACGCTGCGGCCGGCGGCCAGCCGGTCCAGCGCGTGGTGCAGCCGCAGGCGGGTGCGCCACTGCGGGAAGGTGAGGCCGGTCTCGGCGCGGAAGAGGCGGCTGAGGGTGCGTTCGCTCGCGCCGACGGCCGCGCCGAGCTCGCCCAGCGACCGTGGGTCGGCGGGATCGCGGTGCAGCAGCGCGGCGACGGCCCGCAGGCGGTCGTCGACGGGCGCGGGCAGGTGCAGCGAGAGTCGCTCCGCTCGGGCCAGTTGGTCGGCGGCGGCCTGTTGCAGCGTGGCGCGCTGGGCGTCGGTGTAGCCGGGTCCCGGCTCGGCCAGGGCGGCGACCAGCTCGTGCAGCAGGGGGGTCACCACCAGCACGGCGGGCTGGGCGCCGCCGACAGGGTCGACCGACGCGGGGAAGGAGATCGAGCGCATCCGGGTGGGCGTGCGGGCCAGGTGCGCGTGGTCGGTGAGGGCGGGGATCCACACCGCGCGCTGCGGCGGAACCACCCAGCTGCCCGCCCTGGTCTCCACCTGGAGCAGCCCGCTGCCGGGATGGATCAGCTGGTGCCGGTCGTGGTGGTGCCACTCGATGCGCTCGTGGCTCGCCAGCCACTGCAACGTCGGCCCGGGCAGCTCCAGCTGCGGCGTGGGCCCCTCGGCGGGCGGCACGCGCGGCGTGCTCGGGGATTGGCGGTTCGACGACATATGGCGGCAGGATATCGAAAGCCCGCAGGGCAGGCCCGCGGCCAGGCTGGTGGCCATGACCTCCACCCTCGAGTCGACCCTCCCGGCCGTGCCCGTGGCCTCGCCCTGGCGGCGGATGCGCGTGTGGGGCGCGGCCCACGCCGTCGACGACCTCTACCAGGGCCTGGTTCCCGCCGCCGTCCCCTACTTCGTGCTGGACCGCCACTACGGCTACCTCGCCGCCACCGGGCTCACCCTCGCCGCCACCCTGGGCAGCGCCGTCCCGCAGCCGTTCCTCGGTGTCGCCGTGGACCGGTTCCGGCTGCCGTGGCTCGCGGGCGTGGGGGTCGGTCTCGCGGGGATCGGGCTGGGACTGGCCGGGCTGGCCGGGCCGTACCCGGCCGTGTGGTTCCTGGTCCTGCTCTCCGGCCTCGGGGTCGCGATGTTCCACCCGGCCGCGGGCAAGGCGGCCCGTGCGGACGCGGGGGACAGTGCGGCGGCGATGAGCGTGTTCGCGGCCGGCGGCAGCGTCGGCTTCTTCCTCGCGCCGGTGCTGGCCACGCCCGCGCTGGCGGCGTGGGGTGTCGGCGCGACCGTGCTCTTCCTGCCGCCCGCCGTGCTGATGGCCTTCGTGCTGCTGGCCCGGGCCCGTCGCGCCCGGGCGGTGCCGGGGCGGACCGGGGTGGCGGTCGGCACGGACCGATGGGGGCCGTTCGCGGTGCTGACCGGTGTGGAGGTGCTGCGTTCGGTGACCTTCTTCGGGCTGAGCACCTTCGTCGAGCTCTACTGGCTGCGCGATCTGCACGCCTCACGGGCCCTGGCCGGAGCGGCGCTCACCTGCTTCCTCGCGGGCGGTGTGGCGGGCACGCTGACGGGCGGCCGGCTGGCCGACCGCTGGGGCATGGTCCGCACGATCCAGTGCGGCACCGCCCTGGTGCTGCCCTTCCTCACCGCGCTGCTGCTGGCACCGGGCGCGTGGGCGCCGCTGCTGTTCGCGCTGCTGACGGGGGCCGCGCTGAACGTGCCGTTCGCGGTGCTGGTCAAACTCGGCCAGGACTACCTGCCGACGCGCCCCGGCACCGCCGCCGGGGTCACCCTGGGGCTCGCCGTCAGCGTCGGCGGGCTGATCGCTCCCGTGCTCGGGCTGATCGCCGAGGCCCACGGGCCCGGTGGCGCGCTGCTCGCGCTCTGCGTGGTGCCGCCGGCCGCGCTGCTGCTCGGACTGCTGCTGCCCGAGCCCGGCCGTCAGGCCCGGGGCGGCTGCTCGGAGCCGCAGTAGCGGCACTTGCTCGCCGCCGCCGGGATGTCCTCGGACAGGCACGCCGGGCAGGTCTTCGCGGGCGTCGGGTCACCGAAGACGGTGACCCCGCGACGGGCCTGCACGTGCTTGTAGGGGATGATGATCATGAAGTAGACGATCGCCATGAAGACCACGAAGTAGATGATCGCCGAGATGAACTCGCCGAGGTTCAGGTAGGTCGCGGCGTTGCCCGGGCGTCCGAGCTGCCAGCCCAGCCCCATTGACCCCTTGCCCTGGAGTCTGGCGATGATCGGGTTGATCACGAAGTCGGTGAACGCCTTGATGAGCGTGCTGAACGCCAGGGCCACGATCAGGCCGATGGCGACCACGACCACGTCGCCCCGCATCAGGAAGTTCTTGAATCCTCGCAACATGCTGGGGGTCCTTCCCAGATGAGCGGACTATCTCACTCCGGTTAGCTCGAACGGCGTAGTGGGATTTCCGTGCGTGCTTGGCAAGGCGGACTGTCGCGATATATCGTGAGCGCGTGAGTGTGTCGCAGGAGCGAGGGGGCGAGCGGATGCCGGGCGAGATCGTCACCGTGGGCGGGGCGGCCCTCAAGGCCGCGCACGCCGACCGGGAGGCCGCGATCGAGCGGCTGCGCGTCGCCGCCGCCGAGGGGCGGCTGACCGGCGCGGAGCTGGAGGAGCGCGTCGAGGCGGCCCTCGGCGCGCGCACCTTCGGCGATCTGGCCGTGCTCACGGCCGACCTTCCCGAGGCCGAGGATGCCACGGCGGTGATCCACCAGGTCACCGGCAAGGTGCGCCGCGAGGGTGCCTGGGAGGTGCCGGCCCTGCTGGAGGTCCGCCCGGCCTGGTGCGACGTCACGCTCGACTTCACCCAGGCGCGGATCGTCCACCCGACGCTCCACCTCGCCCTCGACATGAAGGGCGGCGCGCTGCGCCTGCTCACCCGGCCGGGCATCGTGGTCGACGCGAGCGCGCTCACGCTCCAGTTCGCCAAGGCGCGGCTGCGCCCGGAGGCGCTGCCATCAGCCGAGGGGCCGTCCGAGCCGCTGCTGCGGATCCGGCTCACGGGCGCGCTGCACTTCGGCAAGGTCGTCGCCCGCCCGGCCCGCCGCCTGGGGCGCAGGTAGGGCGGGGCAGTCACTCTCCGCGTTCCTGGTCCACCGTCAACTCGACCGATGGGGTGAATCCACGCCCTGTCGTCGATCTTGGCGGCGCGTCGTCCAGTCGCTCCTTCGCCCGGCACAGCAGGGTCGGTCGGGTCATTGGACGGAGCGAAGGGGAGTGTTGTGTCGAGGAGCGGCCTGCTGCGGCGTTCGACGGTCAGGGTGGTCGGTGCGCTGGCGCTGACAGCCCTTGCGACGGGGATCGGGGTCGCGGCTCCCGCAGCGGCGTCCGGAGGGGACTACGGGCACTTCGAGCTCGGCGCGGGGACGCTCACCTTCCCCGTGCAGGGCTTTCCGCAGGCGACCTTCGCCACGACGAGCACCGGCCCCTCGACGCCCAGCGGGAACAGCACGTACCTGAACGCCTCGACGCCGTTCGGTGCGGAGTTCGGCAGCTCCAAGGCCCACGACTACCTGCTGTTCCGCACCGCTCGTGGCGGCGCGCCCTCCCTCACCACCGTGACCTTCGACTCCCCGGCCCCGGCCGGACGTTGGGGCTTCGCGCTCGGCGACATCGACGCGGACCGGGTGCACATCACCGCCGTGGACGAGCACGGCGCGCCCGTGCCGGACGCCGAGCTCGGCTGGGAGGGCGCCTTCAACTACTGCGAGCACACCCCGCGTCCCGGCAGCTGCACCCGGCCGCCGTTCACCGACACGCCGGTGTGGCACTCCGGATCGAGCACACTGACCGGCCACGTCGCCGACACCGACGGTGCGGCCGGCTGGTTCCGGCCCAGGGTGCCGATCCACTCGATCACCTTCGAGTTCTCGGTGCAGTCCGGCATTCCCGTCGGCCAGCTGTGGATGGCGGCGCTGCCCGGTCCGGAGCCGACGCCCTCGCCCACCGTGCCGACGCCGGTGCCGCGGCCGATCCCGGTCAGCGAGCGGGTCGAGCTGCCGGCCGGCGCCCACTCCGCGATCATCCCGATCCCGGTGGTCGACGGCCTGCCCGCGACCCACGTTGTCGTGGAGAAGCAGCCGGTCCACGGCACGGTCGACCTCCACGGGACCAAGCTGGTCTACCACCCCGAGCCCGGCTGCCCGCGCGGCGGCACGGACCACCTCACCTACCGGGCCCACAACCGTAAGGGGCAGACGGCCACGCGCCGTGTCCGGATCTCCTACCGGGCCTGCGAACCGCCGACCCTGGCCCCGACCGGGGCGGACGAGCACACGCTGCTCCCCGTCGCCCTCGGCGCGGCAGGCCTGCTCGCGGCCGGTGGTGCCCTGGTGGTCGTGTCGCGACGCCGTAGCGCAGCCCGTCGCGCCGAGGGCGACTGACCCGGATCGCTGGGCGCGTTCCCACGGCACCCCTCTTGACGGGAGACGTCTCCGAGCTATTGGATGTGCGACCAATAGCCAGGTCGCCCCCCGGGGGCTTGACGGTTCGGAGAACTCCCCATGGCTCCTACCACGTCCGCTCGCACGAACGAGCCACCCGGCGCGACCCTGCACACTGGTGGAGTGGAGGCGCACGGCATCGACGTCATTCCCGACGGCGAACGCCATGGTCGCCCTCGGGAACTCTTCGGTGTCTGGGCCGCGCCCAACGTCAGCTATCTGAGCCTGGTCGTCGGCGGGGCGCTGAACCTGATGGGCCTCGGCCTCTGGCAGGCGATGGCCGTCGTGGTCGTCGGGAACCTCTTCTGGGTGCTGGTCGGTCTCATAGCCGTCAGCGGGTCCGCCTCGGGGACGCCCAGCGAGGTGATCATGCGGTCGATGTTCGGCGTCCGCGGCAACCGCGCCAACATCCTGATCACCGGCTGGTTCGCCTCCGTCTGCTATCTCGCGCTGAACTGGGCCGCAGGCTGCCTCGCCGCCTTCGCCCTCGCCGACGAGGCGGGCGTGCACCCGGACACCCTGCTCAAGGTCGTGATCATCATCGCGGTCGCCGCCGCGACCCTCGCGATCAGCGTCTACGGCCACGCCATGATCGTGAAGCTGTACCTGCCCTTCACCATCGCGCTGACCGCGGTCTTCGTCGTCCTGGCCGGCTACGTGCTGCACCGTGCCGACTGGCACTACCACCCCGAGCAGCCCCTGCACGGCAGCGCCCTGCTCGCCGCCGTCGCGGGCGGGCTCGCGCTCGTCGCCTCCGCGCCGCTGTCCTACAACAACAGCGCCGACTTCGCCCGCTACCTGCCGCGCGACACCAAGCCCGGCGCCATCGCCGGCTGGACCTTCCTCGGCGCCTACGTCCCGAGCGTGCTGTTCACCGGGCTCGGCGTGCTGGCCGGGACCGCGCTCGACATGACCGACCCGCAGAGCGCGCTGGAGTCGATCATCCCCGGCTGGTTCAAGCCCGCCTTCCTGCTGGCCATCGTGCTCTCCGCGATCGCCAACAACGCGATGACGGCCTACAGCTCGGGCCTCGCCCTCCAGGCCGTCGGCCTGAGGATCCGCCGCTCCCGCAGCGTCGCGCTCGACGGCACCCTCGGCGTCGCGCTCACGCTCTACGCGCTGCTGGTCTCGAACTTCCTCACCACCGTCAACAGCATGCTCCAGCTGATGGTGGCGCTGATGGGCCCGACCATGGCGATCTACGCCGTGGACGTGCTGTGGCGACGCAACCGCTACGACGGCCACGAGCTCAGCGACGAGACGCGCGGCGGGCCGTTCTGGTACCGGGGCGGCGTCAACTGGGCGGGCGCGGTCGCCCTCGTCGTCAGCGCCGTCGCGGCCGCTCTCTGCGTCGACACCGAGTCCTTCACCGGGCCGATCGCGAAGGCGCTGAACGGCACCGACCTGTCCCTGCCGGTCGGCATGGGCCTCGGCGCGGCCATCTACCTGCTGATGATGCGCGGCCGTCGCGCCTGATCTTCCCCTGCCGTCCTCCCTCCCACCGAGGAGCAGCACCGCCATGCCCACGCCCACGGTCTTCCGTTCCCCCGCTGCCGAGCCAGGTGAGCGCGGACTGCTCCTCGGCCGGACCTTCCCGGACCGCATCCGTGCCACCTGCGACTTCTACGACACGCTCTTCGCCGCCACCGGCGCCGCACCCGGCGAGGTGCGCGAGCTCGCGCTGACCGCCCTCGCCCACATCGGCGCTGCCGCGCCCGCGGTCGCGGAGGAGATCGACGGCATCGCCCGCGGCGCGCGGCTGCCCGTCGAGCGGATCGCCGCGCTGAACGCCCGCACCGAGATCCTCGGCCGCTTCGGCCGCCAGCACCCGGAGTGCTCCACCGTCGTCCACGCTCCCGCCGACGGCCGGCCCCCGGTCACCACCCAGACCTGGGACTGGCACGACGACATGGGCGACGGCTGGTTCGTCTGGCACATCGAGCACCCTGACGGCCGCAGCGTCCGGACCGTCACCGAGTACGGCATCGTCGGCAAGATCGGCGTGAACGCGGCCGGACTGGGCCTGCACTTCAATATCCTCGCCCACGCCTCCGACGGCGCCGCGTCACCGGAGGGCTGGCTGCCCGTCCACGTCCTGGCCCGGCACGTGCTCGACACCTGCGAGAGCCTCGACGAGGCAGTACGCCTCGCGATGGCGACGCCCGTGGCCGCCTCCAGCTCGCTGACGCTCGCCGCCTTCGAGGACGGCCGCGCCCGGGCCGGGACGGTCGAGCTGAGCCCGTCCGCCCCTGCCCTGCTGGAGCCCGGCGCGGACGGCTACCTGCTGCGCACCAACCACTTCGTCGACCCCACCCTCGCCACCGGCGAGGCCCTGGCGACGGAGGACCCGGACACCTGCCACCGCCTCGCCGCCCTCCACACCCGCACCGCCGCCCGGCCGACCCCGGACGCCCCGGCCCTGCTGGACACCCTCACCCACCACCTCGCCGACGGCGCCGCCCTGTGCTGCCACGCGGACCCCGCCGCGGAGCTCGGCAGGCGCTGGGAGACCCTGGCCACGGTCTCCATCGACGTCGTCTCCTCCCGCCTCTTGGTCCACGCGGGCGGCCCGTGTACCGCCCACGCCACACAGTGGACGGTGGTCTGACCGATTCGGCCTCCGGGCGGGCTGCGGCGACTGGATTGAACGGCGAGCGCGCCGAGCAGTTGGGAGTTCTGTCATGACAGACGCCTCGCCCCGCCCGTTGGAGCGGCGGATCGCCGACGCGCGGGCCCGGTTCGACGCCGACATCGACGCGTGGGTGTCCACCAGTGGTGCGGCCGGACCGTATCTGGTTCCGCTGTCCTACGACTGGGACGGCGTGAGCTTCGTGCTCAGTACTCTGCCGGGGTCCGTCACCGCGCGGAACATCGCCGAGAACGGGCAGGTCCGGCTGGCCTTCGGACGCACCCGGGACGTGGTCATGGTCGAGGGCACGGCGCGGCTGATCCCCGTGGCGGAGATCGAGGGCGGGGTCGCCGACGCCTACGCCGCCCACACCGACTGGGACCCGCGTGAGCAGAAGGAGGAGTACGCCTGGTTCCGCGTCACCCCGGTGCGGATCCAGGCCTGGCGGGAGGCCGACGAGCTGCGCGGCCGCGATCTGATGAAGCGGGGCGCCTGGCTGGGCTGACAAGCCCTACCGTGGTGATCGTGAGCGACGACGAGAGTTTCCGTTGGGAGCGGCTGGACGCGCTCCGCGCCAGAACCAGCATGAAGTGGCGGGCCCACCCGTCGGACGTGCTGCCGGTCTGGGTCGCCGAGATGGACTGCGCGCTCGCGCCGCCCGTCGCGCGGGCGCTGGGCGAGGCCGTCGCGCGCGGGGACACCGGCTACCCCTCCGGGGCCGGCTACGCCGAGGCCCTCGCGGGCTTCGCCCGCGCGCGGTGGGGCTGGGACGGCGTCGCCGTCGAGCGGACCGCGCCCGTGCCGGACGTGATGCGCGGGATCGTGGAGATGCTCGGCCCGGTGACCGCGCCCGGTGACACCGTGGTCGTGAACTGCCCGGTCTACCCGCCGTTCTACGACTTCGTCAGGAACAGCGGCCGCAGCGTCCTGGAGGCGCCGCTCGGCGAGGACCTGCGGATCGACTTCGGCGTTCTCAAGGACGCCTTCCGGCGGGCGACGGCGGGTGGCGCGCGCGCCGCGTACCTGCTGTGCAGCCCGCACAACCCGACCGGGACCGTCCACACCCGCGAGGAGCTGGAGACGGTCGCGGCCCTCGCGGAGGCGTTCGGGGTCCGGGTCGTCGTCGACGAGATCCACGCGCCGCTGGTCACCGGACCGGACGCGTTCGTGCCCTACCTGAGTGTGCGCGGCGCGGAGAGCGGGCTGAGCCTGATGTCCGCGTCCAAGGCGTGGAACCTGGCCGGCCTGAAGGCCGCGCTCGCCGTCGCGGGCGAGGGCGCGGCGGCGGATCTGGCCCGGATTCCTCCTCAGGTCCGCGACGGGGTGAGCCACTTCGGGGTCATCGCCCACAGCGCCGCGCTGCGCGAGGGCGCCGCATGGCTGGACGCGTTGCTGCCCGAGCTGGCGGCGAACCGCGCGCTGCTGGTGCGGCTGCTCGCGGAGCGCCTGCCGCAGGTGCGCTACCGCCCGGGCCCGGGCACCTACCTCGCCTGGCTCGACTGCCGAGAGCTCGGCCTGGGCGAGGACCCGGCGGCGGTCTTCCTGGAGCGAGGCCGGGTCGCCCTCAGCGGTGGGCTCCCCTTCGGCACCGGCGGCGCGGGCCACGCCCGCTTCAACCTGGCGACCGGCCCCGAGCTCATCGAGGAGGCGGTCCACCGGATGGCCGCCGCGCTCTGACGGCGCCTCGCCGGGCCTCAGAACAGGCCTGGCTGCTCTCCGGGTCCCGCCACGCGAGGCACGGCCACGGTGAGCGCCGAGAACTCCGCGCCGGGCTCCGCCCGTGCGACCGCCCAGCCGGTCAGCAGCCGTGTGTCCAGCAGCACCAGGCCGCGCGACGGCACCGCGAGATACAGGTCGCCCGCGATCCGGCAGACGACGCGGCCGCTCACCACGTCGCCCGGACGCAGCGGCGCCACCGCCGTGTCCGGGCGCAGGCCCGCCGCCGGGAGGCCGTAGACGGCGCAGTGGTCCACGACCTCGGTGGTGAGGAGGCGCGCCTGGCCCTCGGGCCAGGCCAGGGACTGGGTGCGCGTCAGGTCCTCCCGCAGCGTGGCCGCCCGCTCCTCCTCGGTTCCGGGCGAGGTACGGGCGACGCGCTTGCGGACGGTGGAGACCCGGTCCGGCAGCCCGAGCGCGAGGCCGAGCAGGTGCTCGACGCGGCGCGCGGACGGCAGCGTGCCCTCCGAGAGGAACACCGAGGCCAGCGCGCCCTGTTCGAGAAGGCGGGCGATGCCGCGCTGCGCTGCGGTGATGCCGACCTTGACGCCCGCCGTGCCGTGGTGGGCGAGGTAGACCGCGTAGGGGCGCGGGTCGTCGAGCAGCGTGTCCGCGGCCACGGAGTACTGCCGGTCCAGCCGCGCGCACGGACCGCACCGCGCGCTGCGCGAGGCGGGGTCCAGCGGCTCGTCCGTCCCGCAGGGAATCCGCCGCCCTGCCCGCCACAGCCCGACGCACCGCCGCTCCGCGCCCACGGCGAACGCGGGTTCGGCGCCGAGCGGCAGCGCCCCGCCGCGCTCCGCCGCGCTCCCGGGCGCCCACCACTCCAGCTCCGCCTCGCCGCCCCGCCACTTCAGCCCGGCCGCCCGCCACACCGAGCCCGCCGAGCCCGCCGAGTCGGCCGCCTTCCCGCTCCCGTCCATCCGTGTGCGCACCTCTCCACCCTGCCAGGCGGGTCCGACAACGGACCGGCAGACGTCTTACGGGAGGGCACGGGTGAGCCAGACGATCTCGCCCTTCTCCTCCTCGACGGTCACGTGGTGCCGTGCGAAGTCCAGCTTCTCCAGCACCCGGAACGACGGGGTGTTCCACGCGCCCACGGTGGCCCAGAGCCGGGTGCGGCCGGTCGCCGTCGCCGCCCCCACCACGGCGCGGGCCGCCTCGGTGGCGTAGCCGTGGCCGTGTGTCCGCTGGAGCAACTCGTACGCGATCTCCGGCTCCTCGGCGCTGGAGCGGCCCACGATCAGGCCGCAGTAGCCGACGAACTCGCCGGTCTCGCGGAGCTGTATCCGCAGCAGGGCGAACCCGGTCTCCGCCGTCCTCGCCTGTCCCTGCGCGATCCATTCGCGGACGCGCTCCAGGGTCGAGCGGCCGGTGCCGCGTTCGGCGTGCAGGTCGAGCAGTTCCTGCGCGTCCGTCTCGGCCCAGGGCCGCAGTCTCAGTCGCTCGGTCTCCAGGTGCAGAGGCATGGGTGCGTAGGCGGTCGTCATGATCCCACTCTGCCTCAGTGGTGGTGCCCGTGGTGTCCGTGGTGCTCGTGGTCCGTGCCGTGGTCCGTCGCGGCATGGTCCATGCCGCCGTGGTCCATGGTGGCCGGAGCGTCCGGGGCGCCGCCCATCATGGCGAGCATCGCCCGGCCGCCGGTGCGCAGGAAGCGGATCACCAGTGCCGCCGTCAGCAGCAGGAAGGCGATGTTGAGGAAGGTCGTGTAGTTCCAGCTGACCCCCTCCATGGGGATCTTCGCCTGGGACTGGTCGGGCACCAGCCCGAGCCCGCCGAAGACGAGCTCGATCGCGTAGCCCGCGACGACCATGGCCAGGTAGAACGTGCCGGCCAGGTAGAGCGCCATGCGCGTCCCGTAGTACTTCCGGTAGATGTTCAGGATCGGCAGGATCAGCAGGTCCGCGAAGATGAAGGCGACCACGCCGCCGAAGCTGATGCCGCCCTTCCACAGCACCACCGCCAGCGGCACGTTGCCGATCGAGCAGACGAACGAGACCAGCGCGACGACCGGACCGATCAGCGGGCCCCAGACCTTCGACAGCACGGGGTGTCCGTCGAAGAAGAAGTGCTGCCAGAACGAGTCCGGCACCCAGGCGGCGATCGCGCCCGCGATCAGCAGGCCGAGCACCAGGTCGCGCAGGATCGCCGCCCACTCCATCACGAAGACGTGGGAGACCGAGGTCCAGCCGCGCCGCGAGAGCAGGCGCCGCCAGAAGGAGCCCCCGCCGGTGACGGACATGTCCATCGCCGCGTGCCCCTCCATCGAGCCGGCGACACCGCGTTCGGCCTGCTCGCGGGCCTCGCCGAGCAGCCTGGCCCGCAGGGTGAGCCGGAACAGCAGGGCCAGGACCACGATCATGACCGGTCCGCCCGCGAACTCGGCGAGGGTGAACTGCCAGCCCATCAGCAGCGCCAGGATCACCCCGAGTTCGACGACGAGATTGGTGGAGGCGATCTCGAACGCCATCGCCGCCGTGAAGTTCGCGCCCTTGCGGAACAGCGAGCGGGCCAGCGCCACGGCGGCGTAGGAGCAGGACGAGGACGCCATGCCGAGCAGGGAGGAGACGGCGAGCGTGCGCGGCCTGTCGTCGCCCATCAGCCGGGCCACCGTCTCCTTGCGCACCACCGCCTGGACGATCGCCGAGAGCAGGAAGCCGAGGATCAGTGCCCAGGTGATCTCCCAGGTCATCGATCCGGCGATGGCCAGCGCGTGTCCCACCGCGTGCAGCACCGACATGATGTGATCATCTCCGCTGGAGCGTTCGTGTGCGAGCGCCTTCAGATATACCCCATGGGGGTATGCCTCGCAAGCGTTCGGGTGATCTCGCGGCGCGGGTCCCGCGGATCGAGCGGGGCGCGGATCAGGCTGGGGTCGTGGCCACGGAGCGCGTCCGGGTCTGCCCGGCGTCGTGGCGTGCCTCGAGGAGGCCCACGTGGAGATCCTGCTGCTGGCGTCCGGATTCAACAGCCTCACCCAGCGTGTCTTCGCCGCGCTGCGCGACCGCGGACACAGCGTCGCCGTCGAGCTCGCCCTCGGCGACGACGCCGCCCTGCGCGCCGCCCTCGCCCGCCTGGGCCCGGACCTCGTCATCGCCCCGATGCTCAAGCGCGCCATCCCCGCGGACGTCTGGTCCTCCGTCACCTGCCTGGTCGTGCATCCCGGACCGCTCGGCGACCGCGGCCCGTCCTCGCTCGACCGTGCCGTCCAGGAGGGGCGCTCAGCCTGGGGCGTGACCGTCCTGCAGGCCGAGGCCGAGATGGACGCGGGCCCGGTCTGGGCGAGCGTGGAGTGCGAGCTGCCGCCGCGCGGCAAGAGCGACCTGTACCGGGGCGAGGTCGCGGACGCGGCGCTGGAGGCGGTGTTGCTGGCGGTCGACCGCTGCGCCTCCGGCACCTACGAACCCCTCTCCCAGGACACGCCGCAGATCCGCGCACGCGTCGCGACCCGGCCCCTGCTGCGCCAGGAGGAACGCCGGATCGACTGGCAGCGCGACACCACCGCCGAGGTGCTGCACCGCCTCCGCGCCGCCGACTCGCAGCCGGGAGTGCTCGACGAGATCGGCGGGGTGGAGTGGTTCCTGCACGGCGGCCACGAGGAGGACCGGCTGCGCGGCACACCCGGCGAGCTGCTGGCCGCCCGCACCGGGGCCGTCTGCCGCGCCACCGTCGACGGGGCGGTCTGGATCCCGCAGCTGCGCGCCCGGCGCCGCCCCGGCGGCCCGCCGCCGTTCGCGCTGCCCGCCACGCTCGCACTCGCCCACGCGGCGCGCGGCCGCCCGGAACGCCGGCTCCCGCCGCTGCCCGAGGCGCCGGCGGCGCTCGAACTCGGCCCGGAGCGCCGCACCTGGAGCGACATCCGCTACCAGGAGGTGGGCGAGGTCGGACTGCTCTGGTTCGCCTTTCCCAGCGGTGCGATGAGCACCCATCACTGCCGCCGCCTGCTCGCCGCCTACCGCGAGGCCTGCCGCCGGCCCACCTCCGTCCTGGTCCTGGGCAGCCCGCGGGACTTCTTCGGCAACGGCATCCACCTGAACGTGATCGAGGCGGCGCCTGATCCGGCCGCCGAGTCCTGGGCCAACATCAACGCGATCGACGACGTCGTCGAGGCGGTGCTGACCACGACGGACCGGCTGGTCGTCGCGGCGCTCGGCGGCAACGCGGCCGCGGGCGGGGTGATGCTCGCCCAGGCCGCGGACGAGGTGTGGTGCCGCCGAGGTGTCGTGCTGAACCCGCACTACCGCCTGATGGGCCTGTCGGGGTCCGAGTACTGGACGTACTCATTGCCGCGCCGCGTCGGCCCGGCGGAGGCCGCGCGGATGCTGGACGCGGCCCTGCCCGTGGGCGCCGAACGCGCGCTCGACCTCGGGCTGGTCGACCGGATCCTCGGGTGCGCGCCGCAGGACTTCGCCGGGGCCGTCATCCGCTCGGCCCAGCGGCTCGCCGCGAGCTCCGGCAGCCAGGCCAGGGCGGCCCGCAAGAAGGCCGATCTGGACCGCCGTCAGGCCGAGAAACCGCTCCACGCCTACCGGGAAGAAGAGCTGGCCAGGATGCACGCCATCTTCTTCGACCAGGACCACCCGTACCACGCCCTGCGCCGCGCGTTCGTGCGCAAGGAGCCGCCGGTGACGACGCCGGAGCACCTGCGCGCCTACCACCGGTCGGCCGTGTCCACGTCACCCTGACGGCGGGACGTCGACGCGCGCCACGGCGTGGCGCGCGCTATCCAGGAGGCAGGACGCCGTTGTCTGGCTCCGTAGCGAACTTCCCCTTTGGAGGCATCCATGTCGGATGCGCAGACGAACACCGCCACGGCGGGCCCCGGGGCCGAGGACGAGGCCCCGATCCACATTCTCTGGATCAACGCAGGACTGAGCTGTGACGGCGACTCCGTCTCCCTGACCGCCGCCACCCAGCCGAGCATCGAGGAGATCGCGCTGTCGGCGCTCCCCGGGCTCCCGAAGATCGCCGTCCACTGGCCGCTGATCGACTTCGAGTGCGGTCCGGTCGGCGGCGCCGACACGTTCATCGAGTGGTTCTTCAAGGCCGACCGCGGCGAACTCGAGCCGTTCGTGCTGGTCGTCGAGGGGTCGATCCCCAACGAGGCGATCAAGCCCGAGGGTTACTGGTGCGGCTTCGGCGACGACCCGAACACCGGCCAACCCATCACCACCAGCGAGTGGCTGGACCGGCTCGCCCCCAAGGCGCTGGCGGTCGTGGCCATCGGCACCTGCGCCACCTACGGCGGCATCCACGCCATGGAGGGCAACCCCACCGGCGCCATGGGTGTGCCCGACTACCTCGGCTGGGACTGGAAGTCCAAGGCCGGCATCCCGATCGTCTGCGTACCGGGCTGCCCGATCCAGCCGGACAACTTCGCCGAGACCCTCACCTACCTGCTCTACATGGCCACCGGCGCCGCGCCGATGATCCCGCTGGACGACAAGCTGCGTCCCACCTGGCTCTTCGGCGCCACCGTGCACGAGGGCTGCGACCGCGCCGGCTACTACGAGCAGGGCGAGTTCGCCACCACCTACGACTCGCCCAAGTGCCTGGTCAAGCTGGGCTGCTGGGGGCCGGTCGTGCACTGCAACGTGCCCAAGCGCGGCTGGATGGACGGCGTCGGCGGTTGTCCGAACGTCGGCGGCATCTGCATCGCCTGCACCATGCCGGGCTTCCCGGACAAGTTCATGCCGTTCATGGACGAGCCCCCCGGCGGCAAGATCTCCGCCACCGCCAGCGGCATCTACGGCGCGGCCATCCGCCGCCTGCGCGCCGTGACCATGAAGACGGTGGACCAGGAGCCCAAGTGGCGGCACAAGGGCCGGGAACTGACCACGGGTTACCAGAAGCCCTGGTAACAGCACGTCAACGAACCTGAACCGACCGACGAGGAAAGAAGCGCACACCACCATGGCCGCAGACGGACTGCTGGAGATGTCCTGGGACCCGATCACCCGGATCGTGGGAAGCCTGGGCATCCACACGAAGATCGACTTCAAGCAGAAGCGGGTCGCCGAGTGCTACAGCACCTCGTCCGTCTTCCGCGGCTACAGCGTCTTCATGCGCGGCAAGGATCCGCGCGACGCCCACTTCATCACCAGCCGCATCTGCGGCATCTGCGGTGACAACCACGCCACCTGCTCGGTGTACGCGCAGAACATGGCCTACGGCGTGAAGCCGCCGCACCTGGGGGAGTGGCTGATCAACCTCGGCGAGTCCGCCGAGTACATGTTCGACCACAACATCTTCCAGGAGAACCTGGTCGGGGTCGACTACTGCGAGAAGATGGTCCGCGAGACCAACCCCGGCGTGCTGGAGCTGGCCGAACGCACCGAGGCCCCGCACGCCGGCGACCACGGCTACCGCACCATCGCCGACATCATGCGCTCGCTCAACCCGCTGGAGGGCGAGTTCTACCGCGAGGCCCTCCAGGTCTCGCGCTACACCCGCGAGATGTTCTGTCTCATGGAGGGGCGCCACGTGCACCCCTCCACCCTCTACCCGGGCGGTGTCGGCACCGTCGCCTCCGTCCAGCTGATGACCGACTACATGAGCCGGCTGATGCGCTACGTCGAGTTCATGAAGCGTGTCGTGCCGCTCCACGACGACCTCTTCGACTTCTTCTACGAGGCACTGCCCGGCTACGAGGAGGTCGGCCGCCGCCGGGTCCTGCTGGGCTGTTGGGGCGCGCTGAACGACCCCGAGTACTGCGACTTCACCTACCGCAACATGACCGACTGGGGTCGGCGGATGTTCGTCACCCCCGGCGTGGTGGTCGACGGCAAGCTGGTCACCAACGACCTGACCCAGATCAACCTGGGCATCCGGATCCTGCTCGGCAGCTCCTACTACCAGGACTGGGAGGGCCAGGAGCAGTTCGTCACCCACGACCCGCTCGGCAACCCGGTCGACCCGCGCCACCCGTGGAACCAGCACACCATCCCCGCGCCGCAGAAGCGCAACTTCGACGACAAGTACAGCTGGGTCATGTCCCCGCGCTGGTTCGACGGCAAGGACCACCTGGCCCTCGACACCGGCGGCGGCCCGATCGCCCGCCTGTGGTCCACCGCCCTGTCCGGCCTGGTCGACATCGGCTACGTCAAGGCCACCGGGCACAGCGTGATCATCAACCTGCCCCGGACGCTCACCAAGCCGGAGACCACCTTCGAGTGGAAGATCCCGCAGTGGAGCAACGCGCTGGAGCGCAACCGGGCGCGCACCTACTTCCAGGCCTACGCGGCCGGCGTCGCCCTGCACGCCGCCGAGAAGGCGCTCGTGGAGATCCGTGCCGGACGCACCTCGACCTGGGAGAAGTTCGAGGTGCCGGACGAGTCCATCGGCTGCGGCTTCACCGAGGCCGTGCGCGGCGTGCTCTCGCACCACATGGTCATCCGCGACGGCAAGATCGCCAACTACCACCCCTACCCGCCGACGCCGTGGAACGCCTCCGTCCGCGACAGCTACGGCACGCCCGGCCCCTACGAGGACGCGGTGCAGAACACGCCCATCTTCGAGGAGAACCCGCCGGACAGCTTCAAGGGCATCGACATCATGCGCGCCGTGCGCAGCTTCGACCCGTGCCTGCCGTGCGGCGTGCACATGTACGTCGGCAACGGGAAGACGGTGCAGAAGATGCACGTCCCGACGGGCCTGAGCGGCCTGGCCGGATGACGGCGATCCCCGGTACCCCGGTCACCCCGAACGCCGCGAGCACACCGGTCACCCCGCAGCAGACCGCCGCGCGGGTCGAGGAGCTGCTGGACCGCCTCGCGCAGCAGGACCCGGCCGCGGCCGCCACGGCGGAGGAGCTGGTCCGGGCGCTGATGGACTTCTACGGCGCGGGCCTGGCCCGCGCCGTGGGCCTGCTGTCGGGGCGCTCCGGCGCCCCGCTGGGCGCGCTGCTGGACGACGAGGTCACCGCCGGGCTGCTGGTCCTGCACGACCTGCATCCGGACGACCTGCCGACGCGGGTGGGGCGCGCGCTGCGCGGCGCGGACGCGGGCACCCTGGACATCGTCGAACTCGACGAGCAGCAGGGCAGGTTGACGCTCCGCGAGGTCAAGTCCGGTCACGGTTGCGGCTGCGGGAGCACGAACGCCTCGCTTCAGGAGCGGATCGAGGCGTCGCTTTCCTGCTTCGCCCCCGAGATCACCACCGTGGCGATCGCCCCGGCCGACCCGGCCGCACGCGAACCCGCCCTGCTCCAGATCGGCCTCCGCCCGGGCCTGGCGGAGGCCCGATGACCGCCCCGCACCCGGCCGCAGCCGCTGCGCGCAGCGGGCTGCGGCGGTTCACCGGGCCGAGGCCGCCGGCCGTGGAGCGGTGCGAGCTGTGCGCCGCGCCGGTCGCGCCCGAGCACCGCCATCTGGTCGACCTCGACCGGCGGGCGCTCGCCTGCGCCTGCCCCGCGTGTGCCGCGCTGTTCGACCGCGACGGGTCGGGCGGCATCCGGTACCGGGCCGTGCCGCGCCGCTACCTCGCCGATCGCGCGAACCCGCTGGACGAGACGGCCTGGGCGCTGCTGCGCATCCCCATCGGTGTCGCGTTCCTGCTGCACAACTCAGCGATCGGCCAGGTCGTCGCCTGCTTCCCCGGCCCGGCCGGGGTGACCGAGAGCGAGATCGACGCGGACGTGTGGCAGCGGTTCGCCGAGGCCACCCCGCTTGCCGCCGAACTGCGGCCCGACGTCGAGGCACTGCTGGTCCGCCGCACCGGCGGGCACCGCGACTGCCATCTCGTCCCCGTCGACGCCGCCTACGAACTCGTCGGCCGGATGCGGACCTTGTGGCAGGGCTTCGACGGCGGCGCCGAGGCGAACGCCGCGCTCGACGCGTTCTTCGCCGACGTGGCCCGGCAGTCCCGCGCGCTCGCCCCGGCCAAGGGGGCAGGTACGTGAACGGCAGCGGCCTCGACTTCGCCTGTGTCGGCGTGCGCGCCGAACCCTACGCCGCCGGGCCGACGCTGGTCTTCCGGCTGCGGATCACCGCCCACGGCGAGGACCGGCGCGTCCACGCGATCGCGCTGCGCTGCCAGTTCCGTGTCGAGCCGGCGCGGCGCCGCTACGACGACACCGAGGCGGCCGCGCTCGGGGACCTGTTCGGGGAACGCGAGCGC
The DNA here is from genome assembly GCF_041261265.1 of Streptacidiphilus sp. MAP12-33. Taxonomy (NCBI): domain Bacteria; kingdom Bacillati; phylum Actinomycetota; class Actinomycetes; order Kitasatosporales; family Streptomycetaceae; genus Streptacidiphilus; species Streptacidiphilus sp. MAP12-33. Next base: position 41,516 of record NZ_JBGCCA010000043.1, on the reverse strand, counting down.
TGGGGCCGCAGCCTCAACCCGATGCAGTTCGCACAGGCCTCCGTCGTCGTCCCCGGATTCGACGGCAGCACCGAGATCGACCTGCCGGTGCCGTGCAGCTACGACACCGACATCGCCGCGACCCGCTACTGCGAGGCCCTCGCCGACGGCGAGGTGCCCCTGCTGCTGCTCTTCTCCGGCACCGCCTTCCGCGGCCCCGGCGGCTTCCGGGTCGAACCGGTGCCGTGGAACAAGGAGGCCGTCTGCCGGATGCCGGTGGCGGTGTGGCGGGAGATGATCGACCAGCACTTCCCCGGCTGCGGCTGGCTGCGCCTGCCGCGCGAGGTGCTGGACGCGCTGCGCGCCTACCGCTCCCGCAACGCGTTGCCGTCGTGGGAGGCCGCGATCGAGCGGCTGCTCGACCTGCCCGAGGCCCGTGCGGACGTAGAGGCCCGTGCGGACATCCGGGCGGACGTCCGTGCCGACGGGCGACTGCTGACCTCCGAGGGGAGTCCCACGTGACCACCGCCGTCCACGGCCCCTGTTTCGCGACCGCGCGCGAGGTCGCCGACGCCGTGCTCTACGAGGGGTACGTCCTCTACCCGTACCGCGCCTCCTCGGCCAAGAACCGGATGCGGTGGCAGTTCGGCGTGCTGGTGCCGCCCGCCTACGGCCTGGACGTCGGCGAACACGCCTGGCACCGCACCGAGTGCCTCGCCGAACCCCGCGCCGGCGCCGAACTCGTGGTCGAGGTGCGGTTCCTGCACGCCCAGCGGCGCACCGTCCAGCGGGTCGAGGCCGACCGCTCCTACCGCACGGTGGAGTGCCTGGAGTTGCCGGACCGGGTGCTCGTGCCGTGGGACGAGGGCGTCGAGGCGGCCGTGGAGTTCACGGTGCCCGTCGCGGAGCTGTGCGGGCAGGGCGCACAGGGCATGGCCCTGCCGTTCCGGCGCCCGGCGGCCGAGGAGGTCGAGGAGATCCGCGACCCCGCGGGCCGCACCGTGGGCCGCCTGGAGCGGCGTCGCGAGCGCGTCGACGGCGTGCTGCGCCTGACGGCGGTCGAACTGCCCGGCCCCTACCGGGTGCTGCGGCTGAGCGCGGTCCTGGAGAACACCGGCGAGTGGAGCCCCGGCGTCGGCCGGGCCGCCGGCCGGGAGGCGGCGCTGCCGCACGCCCTGCTCTCCGCGCACCTGTTGTTCGGCCTGACGGACGGCTCGTTCGTCTCGATGACCGACCCGCCCGAGTGGGCCGCCACGGCGGTGGCCGAGTGCCGCAACGAGCGCACCTGGCCGGTACTGGCCGGCACCGACGGCCGTGCGGACGTGGTGCTCTCCTCCCCGATCATCCTGGAGGACCACCCCAGGATCGCCCCCGAGAGCTGCGGCGCCCTCTACGACGCCACCGAGATCGACGAGATCCTCGCCCTGCGCACGGCCGCCCTCACCGACCAGGAGAAGCGCGAGGCGCGCGGCACCGACGACCGCGCCGCCGCCGTCGTCGACCTCGCCGACTCGCTGCCGCCGGAGATCTGGGAACGCCTGCACGGCGCGGTCCGCTCGCTGCGCGAAGTCGCCGACGGGCCACCGGTCCTGGTCACCCCCGGTGAGGAGGAGCGGGCACTGGAGGACCTGATGACGCCGCAGCTGCCGTGGTGGGATCCGGCGGCGGACCGCAGCGTCGACCCCGGCACCGACCGGGTCCTGATCGACGGCACGGCCGTGCGGGCCGGCAGCCGGGTGCGGCTGCGTCCCGGCAGGCGGCGCTCCGACGCCCAGGACCTGTTCCTGACCGACGCCCCGGCGCTGGTCGAGGCAGTCCTCCACGACGTCGACGGGCTGGTCCACCTGGCCGTCACCCTCGACGACGACCCGGGCGCGGACCTGCGCCGGGCCCAGGGCCGGTTCCTCTACTTCCAGCCAGACGAGGTGGTCCCGGTGGAGGAAGGATGAGCGAGCACGAGCGCGCGGGCCGGGTGCTGGTCGCCGGGCTCGGCAACCTCTTCCTCTCCGACGACGCCTTCGGCGTCGAGGCGGTCCGCCGCCTCGCCCGACACGAACTGCCGCCCGGAGTCGAGGTGGTGGACATCGGCGTGCGCGGCGTCCACCTGGCCTACCAGCTGCTGGACGGCTACGACACCGTCGTGCTGCTCGACGCCACCGCCCAGGGCGGCGTGCCGGGCACGGTCTACCTCGTCGACCACGCCGAGATCGTCGCGGACGCGGCGGTGATCGACGGCCACCGGATGACCCCCGACGCCGTCCTCGCGCTGCTCGGCACGCTCAGCGTCGGCACCGGCGGCAGCAGGCCGCACCGCGTCGTCGTGGTCGGCTGCGAACCGGCCTCCCTGGAGGAGGGCATCGGGCTGTCCGAGCCGGTGGCCGCCTCCCTCGACGAGGCCGTGGCCGTCGTCCTGCGCGTGCTCGACGAGGCCACCGCGCCGGCCCACCCACCGATCACGACCTGAACCGACCGAGGAGGTGCACATGTTCAAACTCTTCTGCGGGATGACGCTGGTCGCGTTGGCCGGGATCGTCGCGGCCAACCTGCCGGACATCAAGCGGTACCTGCGCATGCGCTCCATGTGAGCGGCCAAACGGTGGACGCGGCGGCGTGGCGGGGCCCGGAGCTCCGCCCGCCGCTCTGTAATGGGAAGGCCGTCGGCGTCTCGTCGCGGCGTCAGGAGAGCGCGATGCACGAGATGTCGATCGCCCTGGCCGTGGTCGGCCAGGTGGAGACGGCGGCGCGCGCGGTGGCCGGGGAGGACGCCGATCCGCCCGGCGCCCGCTCCGTCACCCTCAGGGTCGGCGAACTGGCCGGTGTGGTGCCGGACTCGCTCCGCTTCTGCTTCGAACTCGCGTGCGCCGACACGTTGCTGGCCGGCGCCGAGCTGCGGACCGAACACGTGCCGGGCGCGGCCCGCTGCGAACCCTGCGGCGCCGACTGGGCCACCGGGCTGCCGCCCGACCTGTGCTGCCCGCGCTGCGGCGGCGGGGCGAGCGAGCTGACCGCCGGTCGCGAGCTGGAGATCGCCGAGGTGCGCTGGTCCCGGCCCGCGTGCACGGCACCATCGATGGAGGACTGACGCCCGTGTGCCGTGTGACCGATCTCCAGCAGGCCGTGCTCGCCAAGAACGACGACCGCGCGGACGAGCTGCGCGGCCGGCTGGCGGCTCGCGGCACCACCGTCGTCAACCTCCTCTCCAGCCCCGGCAGCGGCAAGACCGCGCTGCTGGAGGCGGAGCTCACGCTGGCGGTCGAGCGCGGCGTCCCCGTCGCCGCGCTCACCGCCGACCTCGCCACCGAGAACGACGCGACCCGGCTGGGGCGCTCCGGTGCCCCGGTCAAGCAGGTCCTCACGGACGGGCTGTGCCACCTGGAGGCGGACATGCTCGCCGCCCACCTGGACGGCTGGCTGCCCGAGGCGACGCGGCTGCTCTTCGTCGAGAACGTCGGCAACCTCGTCTGCCCGGCCTCCTACGACCTCGGCGAGACGCTGCGGGTGGCGCTGGCCTCGGTCACCGAGGGGGAGGACAAGCCGCTCAAGTACCCGAGCGCGTTCGGCCTCGCGCACCTGGTCGTGGTCACCAAGGCCGACCTCGCCGAGGCCGTCGAGTTCGACCGGGACGGCTTCCTGGCCAACGTGCGGCAGGTCAACCCGGGGGTCGAGGTGGTGTTCACCTCGGCCCGCCGCGGGCAGGGCCTGGGCGTCCTGCTGGACCGCGCGCTGACGGCCCACCAGCACGGCGGCCCGGCGCACCGGCCGGTGATGGCCACCGGGCCGCACGGCCACAGCCACAGCCACAGCCATGGGCACACGCACACGCACCGCGACACCGTGCCCGAGCACACCCACTGAGACGCCGCACCACCGGACCACCGAGCCACCGAGGCCGCCATGACCGCTCCGACCGCCGATCCCGCCGAGCGGCGCCGCGTCACCGTGGCGGGCGTGGTGCAGGGCGTCGGCTTCCGCCCCTACGTCTTCGGCCTCGCGCGCGAGTTGCGCCTCACCGGGTACGTCACCAACACCGCCGAGGGCGTCGTCGCCGAGGTCGAGGGCGTGGGGGCGGCCGTGGCGGCGTTCTGCGCCCGGCTGGGGCCGGAGGCGCCTCCGCTCGCGGTCGTGCAGTCCGTCCACCACGAACCGGTGGCGCCGCGCGGGGACCCGGCGTTCACCATCGCCGCCTCCCGGGCCGGGGGAGAGCGCCGCACACTGGTCTCCCCCGACACCGCCACCTGCGCCGCCTGCCTGGCCGAGCTGCGCGACCGCCGCGACCGGCGCCACCGGCACCCCTTCGTCACCTGCACCCACTGCGGACCCCGGTTCACCATCGTCACCGGCCTGCCCTACGACCGGGCGAACACCACGATGGCGGGCTTCCCGATGTGCGCGCAGTGCGCGCGGGAGTACACCGACCCGGCCGACCGCCGCTTCCACGCCCAGCCGGTCGCGTGCCACGACTGCGGCCCGCGCCTGCGCCTGCTCGTCGACGCCCCCGACGGGCCCGTCGAGCGGACCGGGGATCCGATCGCGGCCGCGCGGCGGCTGCTCGCGCAGGGGGCGATCCTCGCGGTCAAGGGCCTCGGCGGCTACCACCTGGCCTGCGACGCGGCCAACGCCGACGCCGTGGCCGTGCTGCGGCACCGCAAGGCGCGCGGCGCCAAACCGTTCGCCCTGATGGCCGCCGACCCGGACGAGCTGGCCGGGCTCGTCCACCTCGGCGCCGAGGAGCGCGCGCTGCTGACCGGCGCCCGCCGCCCGATCGTGCTGCTGCGTCGCCGCCGTGACCCGGACGCGCGGGCCCGCGCCCTGGTCGCCGCCGAGGTCGCGCCCGGCAGTCCCGACCTCGGCGTGATGCTGCCCTACACCCCGCTGCACCACCTGCTGCTCGGCCTGCCCGGCGATCCGCCCGGCCCGCGCCTGCTCGTGATGACCAGCGGCAACCTCGGCGGCGAGCCCATCGTCACCGACGAGGCCGAGGCGCTGGTCCGGCTCGCGCCGCTCACCGACGCCTGGCTCACCCACGACCGCCCGATCCACGTCCCCTGCGACGACTCGGTGCTGCGCGTCGTCGACGGCGAGGAACTGCTGGTGCGCCGCTCCCGCGGCTACGCGCCCTTCCCCGTCGCGCTGCCGTTCACCGTGGCACCGGCCCTCGCCGTGGGCGGAGACCTGAAGAACACCTTCGCCCTCGGCCGCGACTGTCAGGCCTGGCTTTCCGCGCACATCGGCGACATGGACGACCTCGCCACCCTCGCGGCGTTCGAACGCGCGGAGCGCCAGCTGGAGTCGATCGCCGGGGTCGCGCCCGAGCGGCTGGTCGCGGACCTGCACCCCGGCTACCGCTCCGCCGCCTGGGCGCGCCGTGACGCCGAGGGCCGGCCGGTGCGCACCGTCCAGCACCACCACGCCCACATCGCCGCCGTGCTGGCCGAGAACGGCTGGGAGGAGAGCGCGGGCCCGGTCCTCGGTGTCGCGTTCGACGGCACCGGCTACGGGGTGGACGGCACGGTCTGGGGCGGGGAGGTCCTGCTCGCCGACTACGACGGCTTCCGCCGCCTCGCCCACCTCGCCGAGGCCCCGCTGCCCGGCGGCGACGCGGCCGTCCACCGCCCGTACCGGATGGCTCTCGCCCACCTGCGCGCAGCCGGGCTGCCGTGGACCCCGGAGCTGCCCTGCGTCCAGGCCTGCGCCGAGGACGAACGGCGGGTGCTGGAGCGCCAGTTGGAGCTCGGCCTGAACTGCGTGCCGACATCGAGCGCCGGGCGGCTCTTCGACGCCGTCTCCGCGCTCGCGGGGGTGTGCCGGCTCGCCCGTTACGAGGCCCAGGCCGCCATCGAGCTGGAGGCGGCCGCCTGCGCCTGGGACGGTCCCGTCTCCGAGCCGTATGCGTTCGCCCTGCGGGAGACGGCACCGGAGCCGCTGCTGATCGACCCGGCCCCGATGCTGCGCGCCGTCGTCGCGGACGTCACCGCCGGCGTCCCGGTGCCGCTGGTCGCGGCCCGCTTCCACGCCGGCCTGGCGCTCGCCGTCCGCGAGGTGTGCGGGCACCTGCGCGAGCGGACCGGCGTCGCCACCGTCGCGCTCAGCGGCGGCGTGTTCGCGAACGCCCTGCTGCTGACGGCCTGCCTGCACGGTCTGCGTGCGGACGGCTTCACGGTGCTGCGGCACCGCCTGGTACCGCCCAACGACGGGGGACTGGCCCTCGGTCAGCTCGCCGTCGCGGCCCGGATCTGAACACCCCTGGATAGGAGAGCAACCCATGTGCCTGGCTGTGCCCGGCAAGGTCCTGTCGATCGAGGAACGGGAGGGAACCAGGATGGCGTCGGTCGACTTCGGCGGCGTCGTCAAGGAGGTGTGCCTGGAGTACCTGCCCGACCTGGAGGTCGGCGAGTACACCATCGTCCACGTCGGTTTCGCGCTCCAGCGCCTGGACGAGGAGTCCGCACGGCGGACCCTGGCCCTGTTCGAGGGCCTCGGCCTGCTGGAGGAGGAGTTCGGCGACCAGTGGGAGATCGCCGCGCGGGCGGCCGGCGCCGACGAGCCGGGCGCCGGTCCGGGAGCAGAGGAGGCACGGGCGTGAAGTACCTCGACGAGTTCCGCGACCCGGTGCTGGCCCGCCGCCTGCTGGACGAGATCCACGCGGTGACCACCCGTCCGTGGGCGCTGATGGAGGTCTGCGGCGGGCAGACGCACTCGATCATCCGTCACGGTATCGACCAGCTGCTGCCCGAGCAGGTGGAGCTGATCCACGGCCCCGGCTGTCCCGTCTGCGTGACCCCGCTGGAGACCATCGACAAGGCCCTGGAGATCGCCTCCCGGCCGGGCGTGATCTTCTGCTCCTTCGGCGACATGCTGCGGGTGCCCGGCAGTGACCGCGACCTGTTCCAGGTGCGCAGCCATGGCGGTGACGTGCGCGTCGTCTACTCGCCGCTGGACGCGCTGCGGATCGCCCAGCAGAACCCCGACCGTGAGGTCGTCTTCTTCGGCATCGGCTTCGAGACGACCGCGCCGCCCAACGCCATGACGGTCTACCAGGCCGAGAAGCTGGGCGTGCGGAACTTCTCGATGCTGGTCTCCCACGTCCGGGTCCCTCCGGCCATCGAGGGGCTGATGACCTCGCCGGACTGCCGGGTCCAGGCGTTCCTCGCTGCCGGGCACGTGTGCAGCGTCATGGGGACCGAGGAGTACCCGGAGCTCGCCGAGCGGTTCAGGGTGCCGATCGTCGTCACCGGCTTCGAACCGCTGGACATCCTGGAGGGCGTGCGCCGCGCCGTGCTCCAACTGGAGCGCGGCGAGCACCGGGTGGAGAACGCCTACGAGCGCGCGGTGCGCGACGAGGGGAACCCGGCCGCGCGGCGGATGCTCGCGGACGTCTTCGAGGTCACCGACCGTGCCTGGCGCGGCATCGGCACCATCCCCGGCAGCGGCTGGCGTCTGTCCGAGCGCTACCGGGCCTTCGACGCCGAGCACCGGTTCGAAGTCGGCGCCATCGCGACGCGCGAGCCCGAGGCGTGCCGCAGCGGCGAGGTCCTCCAGGGCCTGCTCAAGCCGCACGAGTGCGAGGCCTTCGGCACGACCTGCACCCCGCGCACCCCGCTGGGCGCGACGATGGTCTCCAGCGAGGGCGCCTGCGCCGCCTACTACCTCTACCGCCGCCTCGGCGGCACGCCCACCGTCCTGCCGACCACTGTGGAGGCGAGCCCCGTTGGCTGACATCGTGGACACCGCCGTCGGCACCGCGCCCGCGGACTTCTCCGGCTTCTCCTGCCCCACCCCGCTGCGCCCCGGCGAACGGGTCGTCATGGGCCACGGCGGGGGCGGCATGCTCTCCGCCGAGCTGGTCCGCGACGTCTTCGCGCCCGCCTTCGGCGGCGGGCACCTGGCCGAGCTCGGCGACTCCGCCGTGCTGGACCTCGGTCCACAGGCGGGCGGCGCGCGGATCGCCTTCTCCACCGACACGTTCGTGGTGCGGCCGCTCTTCTTCCCCGGTGGCAGCATCGGCGACCTCGCCGTCAACGGCACCGTCAACGACCTGGCCATGAGCGGCGCCGTACCCGCCTACCTCGCCTGCGGCTTCGTGCTGGAGGAGGGCGTGGAGCTCGACACCGTCAGCCGTGTCGCACAGGCGCTCGGCGCGGCGGCCCGGCGCGCCGGGGTCGAGGTGGTGACCGGTGACACCAAGGTGGTCGAGTCCGGCCACGGCGACGGCGTCTACGTGAACACCTCCGGCGTCGGGCTGATCGCGCCCGGCGTCGACATCCGCCCGCAGCGGGCGCGGCCGGACGACGTGGTGCTGGTCAGCGGGCCGATCGGGGTGCACGGCGTCGCGGTGATGAGCGTCCGAGAGGGGCTGGAGTTCGGCGTCGAGGTCGTCAGCGACTGCGCACCGCTCGGGGATCTGGTCCGCACGCTGCTGGCCGCGGTCCCGGACGTCCACGTGCTGCGCGACCCCACCCGCGGCGGCCTGGCGGCCGCGCTCAACGAGATCGCCGTCGCGGCGGGCGTCGGCGTCACCGTCGACGAGCGCGCGGTGCCGGTGCCGCCGGAGGTGGCCAACGCCTGCGCGATCCTGGGCCTGGACCCCTGGTACGTCGCCAACGAGGGCAAGCTCGTCGCCTTCGTGCCGCGCGAGCACGCCGACGCCGCCCTCGCCGCGCTGCGCTCCCACCCGCTGGGCGCGCAGGCGGCGGTCATCGGCGCCTGCACCGACCAGCACCCCGGCATGGTCGTCGCCCGCACCGGCCTGGGCGGCACCCGGGTGGTCGACCTGCCGCTGGGGGAGCAGCTGCCGCGCATCTGCTGAGTCAGGAGAGCACGTGACCGAGCGGGTGCCGTCGCGGATCGGCCGGGCAGTACAGGATCCGGAAGATGCCGCTCCGTGTCATGTTGACGCGCGTGGGCCGGCGGTCCTGCCGGCGCCGCGGGTCGCCCCAGGTGAATCCCGGATCGCCCTGGGGCGGCCAGTGGTCCAGCCACTCCTCGCTGTCGGTGGTGAGCAGCGGGCGCATCCGCGTTCCGCAGACGCAGGTTTGCAGGCTACCCACGCCTCCTTCCGGCACGGTTCGCCCGTCGGAAGGGACCGGCCGGGTAGCCTCGGACGGGCGGCCGTCGGTGGCCGCACGGGGGAGGGAAGCCTGGTGCGGACGCACACGACGGTGGCGCGCGACCCGGGGCGCGGAGCCCGTGGCACCGGCGCGGCGTATGTGGAGCGGCGGCGGACGCTGGTCGGACTGCTGCGCGGCACAGTGCTGGAGATCGGCGCGGGCACGGCCGGGAGCCACGCGGACCTCGATCCCGAGGTCCGCTGGCTCGGGCTCGAACCCGCCGTCAGGACCCGGCGGAGACTTGCCCGTCACGCCGCCGACCACGGGCGGCCCGGCAGCGTGGTGGCCGGACGGGCCGAGGCGCTGCCGCTCGCGGCGGGCAGCGTGGACGCGGTGCTCTCCTGCGTGGTGCTCTGCTCCGTCGGCGACCAGGACCGCGCCCTCGCCGAGATCCGCCGGGTGCTGCGGCCCGGCGGGCTGTTCGTCTTCTTCGAACACGTCGCCGCGCCCGAGGGCACCGCGCAGGCGCGCGTCCAGCGCCTGTGGGCGCCCTGCTCCCGCCTGTTCGACGCCGGCTGCCGCCCGCACCGCCCGACCGCGCAGCGCATCGCGGCGGCTGGGTTCGCCGGCGTCGACCTGCGCTGGTTCGACCTCGGCGGCCGCCTCACCCCGTACGGCCCCTACATCGCCGGCTGCGCCGCCCGCTGACCGGACGGCGTGTCAGCGCCGCGCAGCCCGTCCAGGATCGGTGCGAGGTCCGGGGCGGTGAGGGCGTAGCGGACGATGCGGCCGTCCTTCGTCCCGGTGACGATCCCCGCCGCGCGCAGCAGGCGCAGGATCTGGGAGACGGCCGGGTCGGCGATGCCCGTCGCCGTGGCCAGGTCGGTGACGGCGATCGGGCCGGCGTGGTGCAGGGCCAGCAGGATCGCGAGGCGGTGGGGCTCCCCGAGCAGGGCGAAGCGGTCGGCCCACGTGGTGAGGCGGTCGGCGTCGCCGATGCCCTCGATGGCGGCGCACACCGTGTGGTCGTCGATGACCTTGCGGTCGGCACGCTCGGCGGGAACAAGATGCATGCCGGTCATTGTGGCCCGTCCCACGAGGTGATTCGCAACACCTGCGCACCTGTGCAGGCTTGTGGGGGTTTGCGATCAGCCCTAGGGTGGTCGCTGCCGTGGTGTTCGGGAAGACCGGTACGAATCCGGAGCGGCCCTCGCCACTGTGATCGGGAAGTCCTCGTTTCGTTTCCCGCGGCCGTCAGCGGTCGCCGGAGGTCACTGGGCGCGTCAGCGCCTGGGAAGGCCAGAAGCAAGGGCGGCAGCCCCCGTCAGCCAGGAGACCGGCCACGGCACGCATTGTGACCATTCCACGAGGTGCTGGAGAGGCTGGCCTTGGATGACCCTGCCCGAAAACTCTTCCCCGACGCTCACCGCGGCGATACCCGCGACCCCCGTCCTGCGCTGGGAGAGAAGAGACTGGTGGCGCACCGGTGCGCTGCTGGCCGTGATCGCGGTGATGCACGTCGTCGGTTTCGGCATCCTCGCCGTGATGGTGGCGCCCCATCACTACAAGGTCGGCACCCAGGTGTTCGGCCTCGGCCTGGGCGTGACCGCCTACACCCTGGGCATGCGGCACGCCTTCGACGCCGACCACATCGCCGCGATCGACAACACCACCCGCAAGCTCATGGCCGACGGCAAGCGCCCGATCTCCGTGGGCTTCTGGTTCGCCCTCGGCCACTCGTCGATCGTGATCCTGCTGGCCGCGGGCATCGCCGGCGGGGTGCGGCTGGCGACGACGCTGACGAACGACAACTCCAGCGCCCGTCACGAGCTGGGCACCGTCAGCACATTGGCCTCCGGGAGCTTCCTCTACCTGATCGCCGCGCTCAACCTGGTGGCCCTGCTGGGCATCTGGAAGGTCTTCACGGCGATGCGCGCCGGGCAGTTCGACGAGCACGAGCTGGAGAAGCACCTCGACAGCCGGGGCTTCATGAACCGCGTCCTGGGCCGGCTGACGAAGTCCATCACCCGTCCGGGGCAGATGTTCCCGATCGGCCTGCTGTTCGGCATCGGCTTCGACACCGCGACCGAGGTCACCCTGATGGTGATGGCCGGCTCCGGCGCGGCCGCCGGCCTGCCCTGGTACGCGATCGTCTGCCTGCCGCTGCTCTTCGCCTCGGGCATGAGCCTGTTCGACACCCTCGACGGCACGTTCATGAACTTCGCCTACCACTGGGCGTTCGCCAACCCGGTCCGCAAGGTCTACTACAACCTCACCATCACCGGGCTCTCGATCGCCGTCGCCTTCCTGATCGGCACCATCGAGCTCGTCGGCATCCTGCACGACCAGCTGAACCTGACCGACCCGGTCACCGGCTGGATCTCGGACGTCGACCTCAACAACGTCGGCTTCGTCATCGTCGGCCTCTTCGTGGTCGTCTGGGCCTGCGCCATCGGGTACTGGCGCCTGGCCCGGGTGGAGCGCCGCTGGAAGCAGGCCGACCCCGCCTGACGTGCTAGTCTGCGCCCGACCGGAAATCTGCGCAGGCTTGCAGGTTTCCGGTGGCACGACAGGCAGCGAAGCCGGTGACGCCCGCGGGAACGCGGGCCATTCCGGCGCTGTCCCGCAACTGTGAGGGCCGCCCGACGGGCGGCCCGAGCCAGGTCGCCTCCTGCCGCGCTACGACATCGACCCTCGTGGGAAGGGCGATCCGTCTGCTCAGGGTGCGCCTTCGTGCGCGGCCGGTCGCCGGGTTGGCTTCTTCCCTCCCTCACGGCAGGAAGTAGCACATGGCACAGCGACCGCTGGTCCGCTCTGTTGCGACGGCAGCCGCGGCGATCGCTGCGTTGGCCGCCGTCGCCGGCTGCGGTTCGTCGGGCTCGGGTACTTCGGGTTCCGCCGCCCCGTCCGCGTCGACGGGCGCGTCCTCGGCCGCGGCCGCCGCGTTCCCGGTCACGGTGACGCCGTCGAACGGCAAGGTCACCGTCAAGGACCAGCCCAAGCACATCGTCTCGCTGTCGCCGACCGCGACCGAGGACCTGTACGCGGTGGGCGCGGGCAGCCAGGTCGTCGCGGTGGACTCGACGTCCGACTACCCCAAGGGCGCACCGGTCACCAGCCTCAGCGGGCTGACGCCGAACGTCGAGGCGATCGTCAAGTACAGCCCGGACCTGGTCGTCGCCTCGCAGGACTCCGGCGGCCTCGTCGCGAGCCTGCGAAAGCTCGGCGTCCCGGTCATGATCGAGCCGGCCGCGGCCACGCTCGACGACGCCTACACGCAGATCGAGCAGATCGGCCAGGCCACCGGCCACGCCGACAAGGCCGCCGCCACCGTCGCCGGGATGAAGACGCAGATCGCCGCGACGGTCGCGAAGGCGGGCGCCGCGCACCCGAACCTCGGCTACTACTGGGAGCTGAGCGCCAACCCGTACTACTCGGCCACGTCGAAGACCTTCGTCGGCCAGGTCGTCTCCCTGTTCGGCCTGAAGAACATCGCCGACGCGGCGGACAAGGCCGCCGACGGCGGCTACCCGCAGCTGTCCGCCGAGTACGTCGTCAAGGCGCAGCCGCAGATCATCTTCCTGGGCGACAACGAGGCCGCCGACGGCGGGCAGAGCCCGGCGGTCGTCGCCGCCCGCCCGGGCTGGTCGGGGATCCCGGCGGTGAAGAACAGTCAGGTCGTCGGCCTGAACGACGACGTGGCCTCCCGCTGGGGCCCGCGACTGCCCGAGCTGGTCGCCGAGATCGCCGCGGCGGTCGAGAAGGCGCCCACCAAGTGACCCCGAGCGGCCGACGAGGGTGAGGCGGGCCAGGGTGCGCGGACGCACGGCACGCGCCTACGGCGTCGCGGTGGTCTTCCTGGCCGCCGCGGTGCTGCTGGGCGCCATGGTCGGGGCGGCGGACCTCAATCCGCTCGCCACCGGCGCCGCACTGCTCGACCGGCTGCCGTTCGTGCACCTGTCCGGCGGGCTCAGCCCGCTGGACCAGGCGGTGCTCTTCCAGATCCGCTTGCCCCGGGTGGTCCTGGCGGCGCTGGTCGGCGGCGCGCTGTCGCTCTCCGGCGCGGGGTACCAGGGCGTGTTCCGCAACCCCCTGGTCGACTCCTCGCTGCTCGGCGCCTCGGCGGGCGCGGGGCTCGGCGCGACCGTCGCCATCGTGGCCATGGGCGGGGCCGACGCACAGGCCCTGCCGCTCGCGGCGTTCCTCGGCTCGCTCGCCGGAGTCGCCTTCGCCTACCTCGCCGGAGCCAGCGGCGGGCCCGGAACGGCGACGCTGCTGCTGTCCGGGCTCGCCGTCTCGATGTTCCTCACCGCCGTGCAGACGTACGTGCTGCAACGCTCCACCCAGGACATCCAGCAGGTCTACTCCTGGCTGCTGGGCTCCCTGTCCGCCGCCACCTGGCACCAGAGCGCCCAGATCCTGCCCTACCTCGCGGTCGCCACCGTGCTGGTGCTGCTGCACGGCCGTCACCTGGACGTGCTGTCCGTCGGCGACGAGGAGGCCCGTTCGCTCGGGCTGCACCCCGGCCGGATCCGGCTGACCGTCGTGGCCGCGTGCGCGCTGGCCGCCGCGAGTGCGGTCGCGGTCAGCGGCCTGATCGGCTTCGTCGGCCTCGTCGTTCCGCACGCGGTCCGCCGTCTCGCGGGCCCCTCCTACCGGATCGTGCTGCCGCTGTCGCTGCTGTACGGGGCGGGGTTCCTGGTGCTGGCCGACACGCTCGCGCGCACCGTCGTCTCCCCGGCCGAACTGCCCATCGGCGTCGTCACCGCGCTGATCGGCTCCCCGGCGTTCGTCTGGATCCTGCGCTCCACCCGGTCGGTGCGCACATGAGCGCGCACGCCGACGGTCCGGAGCTGTCCGGCCTGGAGCTGTCCGGCCTGGACGTCGACCTGGACCGCACCCCCGTGGTGCGGGAGCTCTCCGGTGCTGTGGCCCAGGGCGGCTGGCTCGCCCTGATCGGCCCGAACGGCGCGGGCAAGTCGACCGCGCTGCGCGCCGTCGCCGGCCTGATCCCGCACCGGGGCACCGTCCTGGTGGACGGCACCGACGTCAGCGCCCTGCGCACCCGTGAGCGGGCCCGCCTGATCGCCTACGTCCCGCAGGCGCCGCTGCTGCCGCCGGACATGACGGTCCGCGACTACGTGCTGCTGGGTCGCACGCCGCATCTGGGATACCTCGCGAGCCCGGGCGACCGTGACCGCGAGACCGCCGCGCGCACCCTGGACGAGCTCGACCTCACCTCCTTCGCCGGCCGCCGCCTCGCCCAGCTCTCCGGCGGCGAGCGCCAGCGCGCCGCGATCGCCCGCGCCCTGGCCCAGGAACCGCGCCTGCTGCTGCTCGACGAGCCGACCTCCGCCCTCGACCTCGGGCACCAGCAGCACGTCCTGGACCTCGTCGACGGGCTGCGCCACACCCAGGGCCTGACCGTGGTCACCACCCTGCACGACCTGACCACCGCCGCCCAGTACGCCGACCGGCTCCTGCTGCTGCACCGGGGCCGCGTCGAGGCGAGCGGCACCCCGGCCGAGGTCATCACGCAGGACGTGGTCACGCGCGTCTACGAGGCCCGCGTCTCGGTCACCACCGACCCCGAGGGCAGGCCCGTGGTCACCCCGTTGCGTCGTCCCGACTGAAGCCTGGCGCCCCGAGGCGTACCGGTCCGCCGGATCCGGTTCCCGGTGGACGCTGGTGGTCCGGCTGCCGATGCCTTTCGGCGTGCGCGAGTACCACGGCTGGCCCTCGGGCCGGGACACGGCCGGCGCGTCGGCAGCTGACGCGCCGGGTCCGCGCGCGGTCCCCGCGTCAGTCCTCCATGCGGCGCAGCAGGTAGGTGTCCATCAGCCAGCCCTTGGCCTCGCGGGCCTCCTGGCGAAGGCGCGCGATCTCGCGCGCCTTGTCGGCCAGCGGGCCGGAGACCAGGATCTCGTCCTCGGTGCCGAGGTAGGCGCCGTAGTGGATGTGGACGCCCTCCGGGTCGATGGCGGCGAAGGCCGCCTTGCCGTCGAGCATCACCACGGCGTCCTCCGCCCCGGCCGGGAAGCCCTCGGCGGCGAGCCGGCGCCCGGTCGTGATCCGCACCGGACGTCCGACCCGGTTCAAGGTGGTGCGGTGACGGGCCGCCAGGACGGAGACGCTGCTGATGCCCGGGATCACCTCGTAGGTGAACGCCGTCCGGCCCTGCGCCAGGATCTCGTCGAGCACGGCGGTGATGCTGTCGAACAGGCAGGGGTCGCCCCAGACCAGCAGCGCGCCCGTGCCGTCCGGTCCGATGTGCTCGGCCATCATGCCCTCGACCAGCGCGGCGCGACGACGCCGCCAGTCGTCGACCGCCTCCCGGTAGGCGGGGGTGGTGCGGTCCCGTTCCGCGTCCGGGATCTCGACCACGAGGTGGCCGGGGCGTCCGTGCTCCTCGATCATCAGGCGGCGCAGCTCGACGAGCTCCTGCCGCTGTTCGTTCTTGTCGAGGAGCAGGAAGACGTCGGTGCGCGCGAAGGCCTTGACCGCCTGCAGGGTGAGGTGGTCCGGGTCGCCCGAGCCGATGCCGATGACGTTGATGTGCCGCATGCGGGTGATTCTTCCGGATGCGGGTCCGCGGCCCGACACCCAGGTCGGCGCTGGAGCCGCCCGGACGAGGGACTATAGGGTCGCCTGATGAGCACCATGACTCCCGAGGTCCTGATCGAGCGGCGCGGCCGCGCCGGCGTGATCGTCCTCAACCGCCCGCGCGCGCTCAACGCCCTCACCCACGGCATGGTCCTGGCCGTCGCCGCGGCGCTGGACGCCTGGGAGCACGACGAGAGCGTCGCCACCGTGGTCCTGACCGGCGCCGGGGAGCGCGGCCTGTGCGCGGGCGGCGACATCGTCGCCATCCACCGCGCGGCGACCACCGGCGACCCGGGCGACGCCGAGGCGTTCTGGCGCGACGAGTACCGGCTCAACGCCCGCATCGCGCGCTACCCCAAGCCCTACGTCGCGCTGATGGACGGCATCGTGATGGGCGGCGGCGTCGGCCTCTCGGCCCACGGCGGCGTCAGGGTCGTCACCGAGCGCACCAGGCTCGCCATGCCGGAGACCGGCATCGGCTTCGTGCCCGACGTCGGCGGCACCTACCTGTTGTCCCGCACGCCCGGGGAGCTCGGCACCCATCTCGCGCTCACGGCGGGCTCGGCGGGGGCCGGGGACGCGCTGTTGTGCGGCCTGGCCGACCACCACGTCCCGGCCGACCGGCTGGCGGCGCTGCTGGACGACCTGGCGACCCATGACGTCCCCACCGCGCTCGCCCGGCACGCCGAGGCGGCCCCTGCGGCGCCGCTGGCGGAACAGCGGGCCTGGATCGACGCCTGCTACGGCGCCGCGACCGCCGAGGAGGTCGTCGAGCGGCTGCTGGCGGTCGGCGACACCGCGGCCAAGGAGGCGGCCGACCGGATCACCGGCAACTCGCCCACGGCCGTCAAGGCCACCCTCGCCGCCCTGCGCCGGGCGCGGGCGCTCGGCTCGCTCGAGGCGGTGCTCGACCAGGAGTACCGCAGCTCCTGCGCCGCCCTGCGCACGCCCGACCTCGCCGAGGGCATCCGCGCCCAGGTGATCGACAAGGACCGCGCCCCGCACTGGCGCCCGGTCACCCTGGAGGCCGTCACCGACCAGGACATCGAGCGGTACTTCGCCCCGCTGGGCGAGGGGGAGCTCCGCCTCGCCCGCTGACGCGGCCTACCGCGCCGCCGCGCACCACGCCAGCGCCGCCGCCAGGTCCGCCGCCTGCGGGACGCCCGGGGGCGCGGGCGGGCGCCGGACGAGGACCACGGGCAGGCCGAGCTCGCGGGCCGCCGCGAGCTTGGGGGCGGTGGCCGCGCCGCCGCTGTCCTTGGTGACCAGCACGTCGACACGGTGGCGCCGCAGCAGCTCCAGCTCGCCGTCCAGCGTGAACGGGCCGCGGTCCAGCAGGACTTCGAGGTTCGGCGGCAGCGGGGGCTCCGGCGCGTCGACGGAACGGGCCAGGAACCAGAGGCG
This sequence comes from Streptacidiphilus sp. MAP12-33, assembly GCF_041261265.1. NCBI lineage: Bacteria > Bacillati > Actinomycetota > Actinomycetes > Kitasatosporales > Streptomycetaceae > Streptacidiphilus > Streptacidiphilus sp. MAP12-33. Next base: position 24,483 of record NZ_JBGCCA010000043.1, on the reverse strand, counting down.
GTCCAGGGCGGGAAGGCGGTCCGGCCCGGCGAAGGGCGCCAACTCCTTGCGTCCCGTGGTCAGGAAGATCCGGCGGCCCAGCTCCGGCAGCGCGGCCGCGGCGTCGACGAGGGAGGAGACCGGGATCCAGCGGTCGCCGTCGACCGGACGCCAGCCGGGGCGCCGCAGCAGGAGCAGCGGCACGCCCGTCTCGGCGGCGGCCCGGGCCGCGTTGGCGCTGATACCGTCCGCGAAGGGATGGGTGGCGTCCACGACGGCACTCACCTGCTCGGCGCGCAGCCACGCCGCCAGCCCAGCCGCCCCGCCGAACCCGCCGACGCGCACGGAGCCGTGTGGGAGCGCGGGTTGGGATACACGCCCCGCCAGCGAGCTGGTCACCCGCGGCGAGGGGGTCCTGGCGGCCAGCTCGGCGGCCAACTGCCGGGCCTCGGCGGTGCCGCCGAGGATCAGTACATGACGCTCCGTCATGCCTGGTCGAGAGTCCCGTCGAACGCCCGCAGAATGCGCTCCGCGGCCAGTGTCGCCGTCAACCCGCCGGCGCGGACCTCGGCTTCGAGCTCCGGTGCGAGCGCGCGCACCGCCGGGTGGCCGTCGAGACGGCCGAGCAGCTCGTCGCGGACCATCGACCAGGCCCACTCCACCTGCTGGTCCCGGCGCTTGGCGGTGAGCCGCCCGGTGGACTCCAGCAGCACCCGGTGCTGTTCGAGCCGGTCCCACAGGGTGTCCAGGCCGCTGGACTCCCGCGCGCTGCAACTGAGCACCGGCGGCGTCCAGGCGGCGTCGGCGGGGTGCATCAGGCGCAGCGCGCCCGCGAGTTCGCGCGCGGCGGCGCGGGCGTCGCGCTCGTGCGGGCCGTCGGCCTTGTTGACCGCGATCACGTCGGCCAGCTCCAGCACGCCCTTCTTGATGCCCTGGAGCTGGTCGCCGGTGCGGGCGAGGGTGAGCAGCAGGAAGGTGTCCACCATCTGCGCGACGGTCGTCTCCGACTGGCCCACACCCACCGTCTCCACCAGCACGACGTCGTAGCCCGCCGCCTCCATCACCACCATCGACTCGCGGGTGGCCTTGGCCACGCCGCCGAGCGTGCCGGCGCTGGGGGAGGGGCGGACGAACGCGGCCGCGTCGACGGCCAGGCGCTCCATCCGGGTCTTGTCGCCCAGGATCGAGCCCCCGGTCCGCGTGGACGACGGGTCGACGGCGAGCACCGCGACCCGGTGGCCCAGCCCGGTGAGCATCGTGCCGAACGCGTCGATGAACGTGGACTTGCCGACGCCGGGCACGCCGCTGATGCCGATCCGCCGCGCGTGGCCCGTGTGCGGCAGCAGCTCCGTCAGCAGCTGCTGGGCCAGCACCCGGTGGTCGGCGCGGGTGGACTCGACGAGCGTGACGGCGCGGGCGACGAACGCCCGCTTGCCGTCGAGCACGCCCTTGACGTAGGCGTCGAGGTCGATGCCCACCGCGACTACAGCTCCGGGTGACCGAGCGAGGCGCCGAGGCGCTGCACCAGGTCGTGGGCCGCGTCCGGGATGACCGTGCCGGGCGGGAAGACCGCCGCGGCGCCCATGTCGAGGAGCGTCCGGACGTCCTGCGGCGGGATGACGCCACCCACGACGATCATGATGTCCTCGCGGCCCTCCGCCGCCAGCTCCTCGCGCAGCGCCGGCACCAGCGTCAGGTGACCGGCCGCCAGCGAGGAGACGCCGACGATGTGCACGTCCGCCTCGACGGCCTGGCGGGCCACCTCGGCCGGGGTCTGGAACAGCGGGCCCACGTCCACGGTGAAGCCGAGGTCGGCGAAGGCCGTGGCGATCACCTTCTGGCCGCGGTCGTGGCCGTCCTGGCCCATCTTGGCGACCAGGATGCGCGGACGGCGGCCCTCGGCCACCTCGAAGGAGTCGACCAGCGCGCGGGTGCGGCCGATCGACGGGGACTCGCCTGCCTCGTTGCGGTACACACCGGAGATCGTACGGATCTGGCTGGTGTGCCGCCCGTACACCTTCTCGAGTGCGTCGGAGATCTCACCGACGGTGGCCTTCGCGCGGGCCGCGTTGACGGCCAGCGCGAGCAGGTTGCCCTCCAGGCCGGTGCTGGAGCCGCGCTCGGCGGCCGCCGTCAGCGCGCGCAGCGCGTCCTGCGTCGCGGTCTCGTCGCGTTCCTCGCGCAGGCGCCGCAGCTTGGCGATCTGCTGGGCGCGCACCGAGGAGTTGTCGACCTGGAGCACGTCGATCGCCTCGTCGTTCTCGACGCGGTACTTGTTGACGCCGATGACCGGCTGACGCCCGGAGTCGATGCGCGCCTGGGTGCGGGCGGCCGCCTCCTCGATGCGCATCTTCGGGATGCCCGCGTCGATGGCCTTGGCCATGCCGCCGGCCGCCTCGACCTCCTGGATGTGCGCCCAGGCGCGACGGGCCAGGTCGTAGGTGAGCTTCTCGACGTAGGCGGAGCCGCCCCACGGGTCGATGACCCGGCCGGTGCCCGACTCCTGCTGGAGCAGCAGCTGGGTGTTGCGGGCGATGCGCGCGGAGAAGTCGGTCGGCAGCGCGAGCGCCTCGTCCAGCGCGTTGGTGTGCAGCGACTGGGTGTGTCCCTGGGTGGCGGCCATCGCCTCCACGCAGGTGCGGGTGACGTTGTTGAACACGTCCTGCGCGGTGAGCGACCAGCCCGAGGTCTGCGAATGCGTGCGCAGCGAGAGCGACTTGGTGTTCTTCGGGTCGAACTGCCTGACCAGCTTGGCCCAGAGCAGGCGGCCCGCGCGCAGCTTGGCGATCTCCATGAAGAAGTTCATGCCGATCGCCCAGAAGAAGCTCAGCCGCGGCGCGAAGGTGTCCACGTCCAGGCCCACGGCCTGCCCGGCGCGCAGGTACTCCACGCCGTCCGCGAGGGTGTAGGCCAGCTCCAGGTCGGCCGTGGCCCCGGCCTCCTGGATGTGGTAGCCCGAGATGGAGATGGAGTTGTAGCGTGGCATCTTCTGCGAGGTGTACGCGAAGATGTCGGAGATGATCCGCATCGAGGGCTTCGGCGGATAGATGTAGGTGTTGCGGACCATGAACTCCTTGAGGATGTCGTTCTGGATGGTCCCCGCCAGCTTCTCGGGCGGCACCCCCTGCTCCTCGGCCGCCACGATGTAGAGCGCGAGAACGGGCAGCACCGCGCCGTTCATCGTCATCGACACCGTCATCTTGTCCAGCGGGATGCCGTCGAACAGCTGCCGCATGTCGTAGATGGAGTCGATCGCGACGCCGGCCATGCCGACGTCGCCGGTGACGCGCGGGTGGTCGCTGTCGTAGCCGCGGTGGGTCGGCAGGTCGAAGGCGATCGACAGGCCCTTCTGACCCGCCGCCAGGTTGCGGCGGTAGAACGCGTTCGACTCCTCGGCGGTGGAGAAGCCCGCGTACTGCCGGATCGTCCACGGCTGGTTGACGTACATCGTCGGGTACGGCCCGCGCAGGTACGGCGCGACACCCGGGTAGGTGCCCAGGAAGTCCAGGCCCTCCAGGTCCTGCCCGGTGTACAGCGGCTTGACGGAGATGCCCTCGGGCGTCTCCCAGAGCAGGTCGCCGACGCTGCTGCCGGTCGTCTCCTTGACCGCCGAGCGCCACTGCTCCTCGGTCGCCCCGGCCGGGGTGCCCGGGCCGAGCTCGACCCGCGAGAAGTCGGGAATCTGGGTCACGCCTGGGCTCCGATGAGGTCGAGGGCGGAGGAGAGGACGGCCGGCGCGTCGCAGCCGGCGAAGACGTAGGCGTCGACGTGCGCGAACTCGGCGGGACGGCCCGCCAGGTAGACGCGGGTGGCACCGGCGGCGCGCAGCGCCTCGGCGACGGCCTCGGCCTGCTCGCCGTACAGCTCGTCGCTGGAGCACAGGCACGCGATCGTGGCGCCACTGGCGGTGAACGCCCCGGCCGCCGTCGCCGCGTCCACCGACACCGGCTCGTGCACCGGCTCGATGCCGCCGGCCTGGAACAGGTTCGCGGCGAAGGTCGCGCGCGGGGTGTGCGCGGCGGCCGGGCCGAGCGCGGCCACGAAGACCCGGGGCCGGGCCCCGGTGGCGGCCAGGTGCGCGTCGGAGCGGAGGCGCAGCGCCTCGTACGCCTCGTCGCGGCGCACCTGCGGCAGGCCGCCGGTCGCCTGCGCGGCACGCCCGAGCGGACGGACCGCCGGGGCCTCCTCGCGGACGACGGCCTTCTCGGCGAGGTTCGGGAACTCGCTGACGCCGGTGATCGGCTCCTTGCGCCGCGCGAGCTTCTTGCCCCGCGCTGCCCAGGTGGCCGCGATCCGCTCGCCCACCAGGCCCGAGCGCAGCGCGGCCCCCTGGCCGCCCGCCTGCTCCAGCTCCTGGAAGAACGCCCAGGCGGCCTGGGCGAGTTCGTCGGTCAGCCGCTCCACGTACCAGGAGCCGCCGGCCGGGTCGGTGACCCGGCCCAGGTGCGACTCCTCCAGCAGGACGGACGAGGTGTTGCGGGCGATCCGGCGCGCGAACGCGTCCGGCAGCCCGAGGTCGTGGTCGAACGGCAGCACGGTGACGGAGTCCGCCCCGCCCACCCCGGCCGCCAGCGTGGCGATCGTGGTGCGCAGCATGTTCACGTACGGGTCCCGACGGGTCATCATCACCGGCGAGGTCACCGCGTGCTGGAGCTGCGCGCCCTCGGCCCCTGCCCCGCAGACCTCGGCGACCCGCGCCCACAGGCGCCGCGCCGCGCGGAGCTTCGCCACCGTCAGGAACTGGTCGGCGGTGGCCGCGTAGCGGAACTCCAGCTGCCGGCACGCCTCGTCGACACTGAGCCCGGCCTCGGTCAGCAGCCGCAGGTAGGCGACGCCGGTCGCCAGCGAGCAACCCAGCTCCTCCGCCGCCGAGGCGCCGGCCTCGTGGTAGGGGAGCGCGTCGACGGTCAGCGCCCGGATGCCCGGGTAGTCACGCGCGCAGATCCGGGCCAGCTCGACGGCGTCGGCGCTGTCCGCGGCCTCGCCGGTGCGGGCCGCGAGCCCGAGCGGGTCCGCGCCGAGGTTGCCGCGCGCGGCCTCACGCGCCACGCCCTTGGCGTCGTACAGCCGCAGCAGCTCCCGCGCGGCCGCGCCGGTCTCGGCGCCGGCGTCGAGCACGACCGGCGCGAGGTCCAGGTAGACCCCGTCCAGCGCCCGGCCCAGGTCGGCGACGGCCACGCCCGATCCGCCGACGGCCAGCCACACGGAGGTGACGCCGTTCTCCAGGTCGCCCAGCACGGCCTCGTTGGAGCGGTCCGCCTCCGGCCGCTCGTGCCGCTGACGGACGTCCCAGCCCGTCGTCGCGGCACGCCCGCCACGAACGTACGGGGCGAACCCCGGGAACCCGGCGGCGGTGTCCGAGGCGGTGTCCGCGGTGTGGAGCGGAGCGAGGACGAGACCGTCCTCCAGCTCCGTGGCCAGCGCCATTTCGGCGTCGGGCCCCGACAGCTCCTTGCCTGACTTGCGCAGCACACCTGCCACCAGGTTCTGCCACTGGGCATGGGATGCGTCGGGGAATTCGGCAGCGAGCGTGAGCCCGTCATCAGGCAGGACCGTCATAGCTGGATGTTATTGCAGGTCACTCAAGGTTCAGCAGAGCCCGGCACTGTGACGAATCCCTCTCCGCTCTCGTCGGTGGAGTCGTCGGTGTCGTCGCGTCGGTGGCCGCGCCGGGCGTCGCGGTCGAAGATGCCCAGGATCTCGCACGGGCCGCCGGCGCTGCCGATGGCATGCGGCATCATCGTCGGGAACTCGGCGGCCTGGTGGGTCTCGATCCGCAGGCTGCGGTGGCCGAGCAGCAGGATCGCCGTGCCGGACAGCACCACGAGCCACTCGCGTCCCGGGTGCGCCCGCATCCGCGCCGGGTTGTCCGGCGGTGGCTCGGTCATCCGCCGCCGGACGACGGTCATGCCCGGGTCGCCCTTGACGGGCCAGCGCATCACGCCGTGGGCGGCGTCGATCGCGGGGCTGATGACGACGTCGTCGGCGGCGGTCTCGACGAGCTGGTCCAGCGTGGTGTCCAGGGCGCGCGCGAGGGTGACCAGCTGGTCCAGCGCGAGGCGCCGCTGACCGGTCTCGATCCGGCTCAGCGAGGACTGACTGAGCCGCGCCCGCGTGGCCAGCTCCTCCAGCGACCAGCCCTGCGCGACCCGCAGGGCGCGGATGCGCCTGCGGACCAGACTGTCCAGGTCGTCGTCCTGCTGCGTCACACGCAACATCCTATGCCGGGCGCGCGCGGCCTCGGCCCCTCCGCCGGGCACGCACATGGGCGCGCCCGGGGCGGGATCGGGTGTGGCCGTGGCGGTTCGCCGTTCGGCGGCGGCCCGTTCGGTCGTGGCCGGGTCCCAGGTGTCGGGCGCGGGCGGCCTCGGGGGCTTCGCCGGCCAACGCGCGGCGGCACGCCGGGGCGGGACTGAGGCCCCTGCTGCCGACCGGCGTCCGGGCGCTTCGCCTGCCCCGCCGCCGTCGGCGGGCGCGGAGCGCCCCGGCGGGCCGGCCGTCAGCGCTGGGTGCCCTCGGTGCGGTGGAGCCAGGCGTCGAAGGTCTCGGTGCCGCGCTGCCCCGGGCCGGTCGGGAGGAGGCCCGTGCCCGCCATGGCGCGGCCGACCGCGCCGGGCAGGCGGAGGGCCAGGACCGGGGTGCGGCGGCCCCGGGCGCGCAGGACGCGACGGGTGAGGTCGGGCATGTTCTCCTCGCGCGGTCCCGCCAGCTCCGGGGCCTGGCCGACCGGGGCCTGCTCGGCCAGGCGGACCAGGGCCTCGGCCACCTCGCGTGCCGCGACCGGCTGGCTGCGCATCACCGGCACCACCGCGACCGGACCGCGCGAGCGGTCCAGCAGTTGGGCCGCGAACTCGTGGAACTGCGTCGCCCGCAGCACGCTGCCGGGCACCCCCGACGCCAGCACCAGCTCCTCCTGGCGGCGCTTGCCCAGGTAGTAGCCGAAGTCGACCCGGTCGCAGCCCACGATCGACAGCGCCACGTGGTGCCCGACGCCCGCCGCGCGCCCGGCCTCCAGCAGGCGGCCGGTGGTCTGTTCGAAGAAGGCCACCGACCGGCGGGCGCCCATGCTCGTCACGTTGCACACGTCCACGACCGCGTCCGCGCCCTTGAGCGCCGCCGGGAGGCCATCCCCGGTCAGCAGGTCGACGCCGGCCGCGCGGGCCAGCACCACGGTCTCGTGTCCGGCCGCCTGCGCGGCGTCCACGACCAGCCGTCCGACCGCTCCGGTGCCACCCGCCACTGCGATGCGCATGTCACTGTCCTTTCGTCGATCGGGTCTGTTCCCGATCGGGCCTCTCCCCGGTGGATGACGCCCCCTGCACGGTGGACAGGACAGCGCCCGCGGATGTGACATCACCCCGCCGTGCGCCGGTGTGCGGCCTTCCGCGCGCCGGTCGCGCGCCCCTGCGGAGCTCGAGTGGGAGGGCCGAGCATGCAGCCATGGCGATACCCCTGGGTGACGACGCGCACTACGTGGACACGACGGCCCGGCTGTTCGGCTGGCAGGTGGACTGGCAGCAGCGCGGCCTGCTGTCCCTGCGCCGCGGGGCGTGGGCGGCGAAGGTGCACTTCTCGCCGAGCGGAGGGTTTGTGCGCAGCTCCGTGCACGGGTCCGCGCGGGAGGCACGCGAGCTCGGGCTGTCGGAGGTGATCCGGCTGCTGGAGCGCGAGGGCTTGGCGGCACGCCCGTCGGGGTGACGCCGTCACCCGCCCCGGTGCGTGAAGTCCTGGTCGCGGATGAGCAGCGCGGACACCACGCCGCCGACCAGCGCGAGCACCGCCGTGACCACGAGCAGGGTGTCGAGCGCGCCCGCGAAGCTGGAGCGGATCGCGGACTGGAGCTGCCCGCGCAGGGCCGGCGGCACCGCGCTCGTGCCCGCGCCGACCTGGCCCTGGCGCACGGCGGCCAGGATCTGGCCGGTGTGGGCGCTCAGCGGCGTGCCGGCCAGCGCGTCCCCGAGGCGGTGGCGCAGCGAGGTGGCGAAGATCGAGCCGAGGGCGGCGATGCTGGTGGCCAGGCCGATCTGGCGGAAGGTGGAGTTGATGCCGGAGGCCATCCCCGCCCGCTCCGGCTCGACGACGCCTATCGCGGTGGAGGCCAGTGGTGGGTTGACGAAGCCCGCGCCGAGCCCGGAGACGACAAAGCCAGGGATCAGGTCGGTCCAGGTGCTCTCCCCGTTCAGTCCGGCCATCAGCAGCAGGCCCGCGCCCACCGCGAGCAGTCCCGGGCCGATCAGCCACCGCGCCGGGACGCGTTCGCTCAGCCGGCCCGCCACCGTCGCGGCCACCAGCAGCGATCCGCTGTTGACCAGCAGCCGTGCGCCGGTCGCGAGGGCCGAGTAGCCCAGCACGTCCTGGAGGTAGAGCACCAGGTACAGCAGCATCGCGAAGAGGGAACCGTTCATCGCGAACGCGGCGCAGAGCCCGCCGACGAAGGTCGGCTTGCGGAACAGGTTCAGGTCGAACATCGGGTCGGCGATCTTGCGTTCGGCGAGCACGAAGCCCACCAGCAACGCGGCGCCCAGCGCCAGGGCGGTGACCGCGCCGGTGTCGCTCCAGGAGGTCTCCCCGGCGCGGATCAGGCCGTAGACCAGGCCGACCAGGCCCAGGGTCAGCAGCACGAAGCCCGCCACGTCGAGCCTGCCGGGGTGCGGCGCGCGGGACTCCTCGACCCGCCACCGGGTGACGGCCAGGGCGGCGATCCCGATCGGGATGTTGACCAGGAAGATGCCCCGCCAGCTGATGCCGGTGGTGATCAGACCGCCCAGGATCGGGCCCAGCGAGACGGCCGCGCCCGTGATCGCGCCCCACACCCCGAAGGCCACACCCCGGTCGCGGCCCCGGAAGCTGTGCCCGAGCAGCGCCAGCGAGGTGGCGAACATGATCGCCCCGCCGACGCCCTGGCCCGCGCGGGAAAGGATCAGCATCAGCGCGCTCTGCGCCACGCCGCACAGCAGCGAGCCGGCCGTGAACACGACCAGGCCGATCAGGAACAGCCGGCGCCGTCCGTACCGGTCCGCGAGCACGCCCGAGGTCAGCAGGAAGGAGGCGAGCGCGAGGGCGTAGGCGTCGACCACCCACTGCACGTCGCTGAAACCCGCGTGCAGCGCGCGCTGGATGTCCGGCAGCGCGACCACCACGATCGTGACGTCCAGCAGCAGCATGAACGTGCCGACGCACACGGCGATCAGCGTCCACCACTTCTTCTCCATGCGCTTCGCCTTTCGACGGTGCCCTCTTCCAGCGTTGCCCGTCGCACGGCCGCTGTCTCGCCGAGGAGGCGTCAAGGAGGTCCCGCGCCTGTGTCGCGCCTGTGTCGTGGCGGAGTCCCGGCTGCTTTCGTCGGCATAGTGGCGCCATGGCAGCAGACAATTCAGGACAGAACCTGACAGCAGATGGCTCCACCGGGCCCCCGGTCGACCGGATCGTCTTCGGGGTGGGCGCCGTCGTCGTGCTCGGCGTCGTCGGCTGGGGCGCGTTCGGCAAGGGCTCGCTGGACCACGCGTCGACCACCGGCCTGAACTGGGTGCTGCGGAACTTCGGCTGGCTCTTCGTCACCGCGGCCGACGCCTTCCTGGTGCTGGCCGTGGTCATCGCCTGCAGCCGTTACGGCCGGATCCGGCTGGGCGCGGACGGGGACCGGCCGGAGTTCTCCACGCTGGCCTGGATCGCCATGATGTTCAGCGCGGGTATGGGCATCGGCCTGATGTTCTACGGCGTCGGCGAGCCCCTGCTGCACTACGCGGCGCCGCCGCCCGGCAGTGGTGTCGCCCCGCAGACGCCCGCGGCCGCGCAGACCGCGCTGGAGTACGCACTGTTCCACTGGACGCTCCACCCCTGGGCCATCTACGGCGTCGGCGGGCTCGCCCTGGCTTACTCGACCTTCCGCAAGGGCCGCGGCAACCGGATCAGCTCCGCGTTCGTCCCGCTGCTCGGGGAACGCCGGGCGGCCGGCTGGCCGGGACGGGCGATCGACCTGCTCTCCGTCTTCGCGACCGTCTTCGGCTCCGCGACCAGCCTCGGTCTCGGCGCGCTCCAGGTCTCCCAGGGCCTCGGCGTGATCTCCGACGTGCGCGACACGCAGGGCGTGCAGCTCGTCGTCATCGGCGCGCTGACCGCCGCGTTCGTCGTCTCCGCGTTCTCCGGGGTCGACAAGGGCGTGAAGTGGCTGAGCACCGGCAACATCGTGCTGGCCGCGGTCATCATGGTCTTCGTCTTCGTCGTCGGCCCGACCGTCTACGTGCTCGACGCGATCCCGGGCGCGGTCGGCGGCTACCTGAGCGACCTGCTGGTGCTGTCGACCCGGACCGCGGCCTTCACCGACCCGGCCTGGCTCGGCACCTGGACCGTCTTCTACTGGGCCTGGTGGCTCTCCTGGGCGCCGTTCGTCGGCACCTTCATCGCTCGCATCTCGCGCGGCCGGACGGTGCGTCAGTTCCTGGTCGGCGTCCTGCTGGTGCCGAGCGGCGCGACCGTGCTCTGGTTCTGCGTCATGGGCGGCAGCGCGCTGCGCCTGGACGCGACCGGGCAGGCCCGGCTGGTGGCCAAGGCGGTGGACCAGGGCGCCGAGGCGGCCCTGTTCGGCCTGCTCAAGGCGCTGCCGCTGGGCTCGGTCTCGTCGGTGGTGGCGGTGGTCCTGGTGATGACCTACTTCATCACCAGCGCCGACTCCGCCTCGCTCGTCCTGGGCTCGCTCTCGCAGAGCGGCGCGCTGCATCCGCGCACCTGGCTGACGGTCAGCTGGGGCCTGCTGATGGGCGCGGTCGCGGCCGTGCTGCTGGTGGCCGGCGGCCTGGCCGCGCTCCAGCGGGCGACGATCCTGGTGGCCCTGCCGTTCGTGCTGGTGATGCTGGCGCTGTGCGTGGCGCTGCTCAAGGAGTTGCGGTCGGACCCGCTGATGCTGAAGGACGGCGGCTGAGCCCCATGACCTCGGGGCGCACCAGCACCCAGGCGACGATCACCGCTGCGGCGCCCGCGGCGCAGGACAGCGCGTAGGCGGCGGGCAGGCGGGCCGCGAAGGAGATCAACGGCAGGGCGACCCCCGCGATCCGTGTCACCTCTCCGGGCCCCGCGAGTACGGACACGAGCGTGGATCCAATCGTCGGCAGGTCCGGCCGACGGTAGGCGGGGCGGGCCGCTCGCGGTGGCTCTCGTGGAGCACTGTCTCGGAGTGCGGACAGGATTGGCGGAGTCGACACGACGAGCGGGTTGGACGGGTTGCCTCGTCGGCGGTTCTGTGGCTGGTGGTTGGCCTCAAGGCTGCTTCGAGGCCGGTGGGGCAGCCTCTTGCCGACTGCGATCCGGGGCCAGGAGGGTTCGACGGGCTCCGGGTGGGCAGAGCGTCATCAATCGGAGCGGCGGCGACAAGAGGCGACAAGAGGAGGAGATCGGGATGGCAGGCACCAGGCTGATCATCAAGCGACCGGTCGCGTCGCGGCCACGGCCCCCGCTCGACCTGCGGACGCCGTCGGGCAAGCCGCTCCCGTACTGACCGGTTGCTGCAACCCTCCGACCTCCCCTGACACGCCCCGGCCCCGGTCACCCGAACGGGCTCCGGTCGCGGCGTCCGAGGCCCCGGCCTAGCGTTGACCTGTTCGTAGGCACAGGGCCTGTGGGGAGGTCAGCATGGAGCGATCACCGGACCCGACCGGCACGCGTCCCTTGCCGGACGCCTCGTCCGATCCACGGTCCCGGGCCGGGGCAGCCCGTACGGCGGGCGGCGGACTGCACGAACACCGGTGGTGGATCCTCGCCGTGATCGGCATCGCGCAGCTGATGGTGGTGCTGGACGCGACGATCGTGAACATCGCGCTGCCCTCGGCCCAGAAGGACCTGGGGTTCTCCGACGGCAACCGGCAGTGGATCGTCACCGCCTACGCACTGTCCTTCGGCAGCCTGCTGCTGCTCGGCGGCCGGGTCGCGGACCTGGTGGGCCGCAAGGCGGTCTTCATCGTCGGGTTGATCGGGTTCGCCGGCGCCTCGGCGCTGGGCGGCGCGGCGACCGGCTTCGGCATGCTGGTCGCCGCGCGGGCGTTGCAGGGCGGTTTCGGCGCGCTGCTCGCGCCCGCCGCGCTCTCGCTGCTGACCACGACGTTCCAGGACGCGAGCGAACGCGCCAAGGCGTTCGGCATCTACGGCGCGATCGCCGGCGCGGGCGGCGCTGTCGGACTGCTGCTCGGCGGCGTACTGACGCAGTACCTCAACTGGCGCTACTGCCTGTACGTGAACCTGCTCTTCGCGGCCGTCGCCATCTTCGGCGGCGCCCGGCTGCTGCACGGCGGACGTCCCGCGGAACGCCCACGCCTGGACGTGCCCGGCACGGTGCTGGCCTGCGTCGGCCTGTTCTGCATCGTGTACGGCTTCAGCAACGCCGAGACGCACGCCTGGAGCCAGGTGCAGACGTGGGGCTTCCTCGTCGTCGGCGCGGTGCTGCTGGCCGCGTTCGCGTGGTGGCAGACCCGGGCCAGGCATCCGCTGCTGCCGCTGCGGGTGGTCCTGGACCGCGACCGCAGCGCCTCGTTCGCCGCGATGTTCCTGGCCGGCGCCGGCATGTTCGGCGTCTTCCTGTTCCTGACCTACTACCTCCAGCAGATCCTCGGCTACAGCCCGGTCACCACCGGGGTGGCCTTCCTGCCGATGGTCGTCTGCATGGTGATCTCGTCGGTGACCGCCACCAACGTGCTGCTGCCCCGGCTCGGCGCGAAGGTGCTGGTGCCCGGCGGCATGGGACTGGCGGGCATCGGCATGGTGTGGCTCACCGCCCTGGGCCTGCACAGCGGTTACGTCGCTCACGTGCTCGGGCCGCTGCTGGTCATGGGCCTGGGCATGGGCCTCGTCTTCGCCTGCGCGATGAACCTGGCCACCGCCGGTATCGCCCCCAGGGACGCGGGCGTGGGCTCGGCCATGGTCAACACCAGCCAGCAGGTGGGCGGCTCCATCGGCACCGCGTTGCTCAACACCCTCGCGACGACCGCCGCCGCCAACTACCTGGTGGGCCGACAGCCCACGTCCGAGGCCAAGGCGCAGGCCGCGATCGAGAGTTACTCCACCGCCTACTGGTGGTCCGCCGCCTTCTTCGCCCTCGGTCTCGTGGTCACGGCCCTCCTCTACCGCCCTGGCCCTCCGGCCGCCCACGACAGCGACCAGCCCGCCGCCCACCTGTGAGGAAGCGATGTTCGACACGCGACGCGCCCGCCGCAAGGCCAACCACGCCTTCGAGGACGGCCAGGGGGTTACCCGGTACCGCATGCAGCAGAAGGCCGTGTCGATCGGCGACGACTACTGGATCGACGACGAGGACGGGAACCACCTCTACAAGGTCGACGGCAAGGTCCTGCGCGTCCGGCGGACCTACGCGATCGAGGACCGGGAGGGCCACCGGGTGGCCACGGTCCACAGCCGCCCGATGCGCGTGAAGGACTCGATGGAGATCGAGGACGCCGACGGCCACCGTGTCGCGCTGGTCAAGAAGGCCCTGGTGGGCCCGGTCCGGGACCGCTGGCGGATCAAGCAGGAGGACGGCCCCGAGCTGGCCGTGCACGGCAACATCGTCGACCACGAGTACACGATCGAGCGAGACGGCTTCAAGGTCGCCGAGGTCTCCAAGAAGTGGTTCCGGCTTCGTGACACCTACGGCGTGCACATCGGCCCCGACGCCGACCACGCCACGGTGCTGGCGGCCGCGATCGCCATCGACGCGATGGCGCACCCGGGGGACTGAGGAGGCAGGCGCGGGGTGGCGGCCGGATACTTGATCCATGGCACGGACATCTGCGGACAAACCTTCGAAGCTGACCGTGAAGGGCCGAGAGGTCCGACTTCGAACCATCGGGGTCGGAATCCTGGCCGTCCTCGCGGTCTGGTTCATCGCGGCGAACACGGCCTCCGTCTCGGTCAAACTGTGGGTCTCGACGGTCTCGCTGCCGCTGTGGCTCGTGCTCGCCGTCACCCTGGCCGTCGGCCTGGTGATCGGCGTCTTCGTCGCCCGGCGCCTGGCGGCCCGCAAACCACGCTGAACCGCGGCGGTCCCGGGGTCTGCTCCCAGGACCGCCGCGGAGTTCGTTACGCGGTGGCCCTGGGCAGGGTCCACTGCTGGTCGGGATCGGTGCCGCCGGCGCAGTCCTGGATCACGGCCTGGGTGCCGGCCCCGCCCACCGCGGGGTCGGTGAGGCAACGGCCCGACTGCGGGTTGAGGAGCGTGCCGTCCGCCTGCGGGACCCAGTTCTGGGCTCCCGTGCCGTTGCAGGCGTAGAGGTCGACGCCGGTGCCGTTCGTCGTGCCTCCGCCGGAGACGTCGAGGCACTTGCCCATCGACCGCACGGTGCTGCCGAAGCCGACGGTCCAGCTCTGCGCCACGCTGCCGTTGCAGCCGTAGACCTGCACGGGCGTGTTGTCGAGGAACGCCCCGTTGCGCACGTCCAGGCACAGGCCCTGGGTGGCGACGGTGGCCTGGCCGACGGCGGTCGCCGGGGTGGCCGGGGAGCCCGCGAAGGCGGCCTGCATGCGCGGCAGCAGGTCCACGAGGTCGTGGTCCCAACAGCTGTAGTCGTGCTGGCCGTCGCAGGAGCCCCAGCCGGCCCCGCCGCCGTAGTCGACGAAGTACGGGTGCTGGCCGGCGTTCGCCAGGGCGGCGGCGAAGTGCTGCGACTCGCTCTCCAGCCAGAACTCGGCCGTCGTCGGGACGCTGCGGCCGTTGCCGACGTAGATCGAGACGTTCATCCCGGCGAAGGCGGAGGCGTGCTCGGTCGGGTCGGCGGCGTTCCACAGCGAGTCGTTGTAGGGGGGCGTGACCAGCGAGAACGGGTACGGGGTCCCGTACATCGCGTCGGTGTTGGAGACGCTGGGCTGGTAGGGGTCGTCGACCGGCTGGCAGTAGCTCCACTTCTGCACGCCGCCGGTCAGCAGGCTGACCAGCGGGGCGAAGACCTGGGTCTTCTGGTTGGTCATGGAGGCGATCATGACCTCGCGGAAGATCATCTCGTTGGCGGAGATGTCGTCCTCACCGGACAGGGTGGCGACCTGGCTGAACAGGTCCGGGTGCAGCTGCGCTAGGTGCAGGGCGCCGAAGCCGCCCATGGAGATCCCGGCGATGCCCCGGTGGGCCCTGTCCGCGAGGGTGCGCAGGTTGGCGTCGATGAACGGGATGACCTGGTCGATCTCGAAGTTCTCCCAGTTCTGGGCCCCGGCCTCGGTGTTCTGCATGAGCCAGTTGGTGTACCAGCCGCGCGCGCCGCCGTCGGGCATGACGATGATCATCCCGGAGTTGTTCTTGATCCCGTCGAACCCGGGTACCCGGTCGGCGTCGAAGTAGTCACAGGGGTCGCCGGGGGAGCCGTTGAGCAGGTAGAGCACGGGGTAGCGCTTGCCGGGGTCACTGTTGTAGTCCGAGGGCAGCACGATCCGGATGTGGTGTCCCACGGTGCCGGGCGCGTTGGCGACCTGGGCGGTGGTCACGGTGATCCGGAAGTCCGTGGCCGTGTTGCCGGGGATGCCGGGGTTGTTCACCAGCGAGGGGTCGCTGACCTGGGTGAGCCCGAAGCCGTCGGCCAGGGGCGGCGGACCGGTCGGGTCGGCGGCGGAGGCCGCGGAGGCCGCGGAGGCGGCGGTGGCGGCGGTGGCCGCGGTGGAGCCGACGAGCGTGCCCGTGACGGCGGCGAACGCGGTCACGAGGGCGGCCACGGCGGTGGCGAGCCGGAGTTTCACGAGGTCCTCCCGGACGACGTTGGGTGAGGGTGGTTGCGGTGGACGTGCGTGGTGCGGCTCGTGGGTGATGCGGGTTCAGTTCTCGATCACCGGCGGGTTCGCGCGCGGTGGGGTGTCCCAGGTGTCGGGGTCCGTGACCGGCGCGTACCGGGTCCG
Source organism: Streptacidiphilus sp. MAP12-33 (assembly GCF_041261265.1). Classification (NCBI taxonomy): domain Bacteria; kingdom Bacillati; phylum Actinomycetota; class Actinomycetes; order Kitasatosporales; family Streptomycetaceae; genus Streptacidiphilus; species Streptacidiphilus sp. MAP12-33. The sequence continues at coordinate 8,646 of NZ_JBGCCA010000043.1, read as the reverse complement.
GCTGCGGCGGCCGCGCGAGCCGCTCGTCCCGGACCCGGCGGACGGCCGCAGGCCCTCGCCGGCCTGCGCGGCCGGGCCGGGCTCCGGTTCACCCGCGGGGGCCTCCGCACGGCCGGTTTCCGGGACGGAGGCGACGGCGGTGGGGGAGACGTCGGAGGCGCCCGCGCCGATCCAGGCCGTCGGGCCGGGGGCCTGCGCCGGAGCCGCGCCGAGCCCCTGCGCGCCGCCCGGCACGCCCCCGCCCGCGCCGAGGTCGGCCGCCCCGGCCCGCAGGTGGCCGTAGCCGAGCAGCGAGGCGTGCGCCGTGGTGGGCGGCGGCGGGGGTGGCGGCCACGGCCCGTGGCCGTGCTCCTGCGCGGGCGGCGTGGGCAGATGGTCCAGCCGCGCGGTCGCGTCGTTGTAGGAGACGCCGAGCCGCTCCATGACCACGACGGCCTGCTGCCGCGCCTGCTCCGGCGCGGACAGTTGGGCGCCGTCGGCGGCCAGGGCGTGCGCGAGCCCGTGCTTGGCCGCGTCGGTCTTGAACTGCCAGTCCGTGCTCTGGGTGGTGACCGCCCGCACGACGCTGTCGAGCAGGCTCGGATCGGCGGGCATGTCGGCGCGGGCCTGTGCCAGCGCGTGCGCGACGCCTTCGGTCGCCCGGGCCGCGCTCGCGGCGTGGGCCGCTCCGCCGACCAGGCTGCTGTGCAGGGTCTCGGCCTGGACGCGGAAGGCGTCGGCGGAGGAGCCGGTCCAGTGTTCGAGCAGGTTGTCGGCGTGGGTGGTGAGTTGCGCCGCGGTGTCCTGCAACTCGTCGTGCAGGTGCTGCCAGTGGTCGGCCACGGCCTGGACGGCGGCGGGATCGGCGGTGTCGATCATCGCCCGCAGCGCCGCGACGGTGGGCACGGCCTCGAAGTCGGTGGTGTAGGTCCCCGCCCGGTGGTGTCCGCCCCGGTTGGCCCGCAGGACGTCGTTCCACAGCCGTCCGGCCAGGTTCGCGGTGTCCAGGGTCTTAAGGGTCGCGTCGCCGAGCTCCGCGACCACGGCCTCGACGGTGCCGACGGCGTCCGCGACCAGCTCGCCGGGCGTCAGGGAGTCGTCGCTCACGCCTGCCTCCTGAAGTCCGCGGCGGTCTCCTGCTCCTGGTCCACGTAGCCGCGGTGGACGTACCCGGTCCGGTCGGTGACCTCCTGGAGCATCTCCCGGAGGGTGTCGACCATGGTCTTGAGCGCGCCCTGCATCCGGACGTGGGCGTCGTGCAGGCTGTCGGCCTCCAGGAAGTCCGCGGAGCCGAGCTGCGCGCGGCTCAGGCCCGTCCGGTAGGCGGCGATCTGGCTCTTGCCGTCCATCGCGTCGGTCATGCCCTGGAGCCGCAACACGGCTTCCCTCAGAAAGTCGACGTCGACCTGGTACCCGCTCAATCTCTCTCCTCCTTCGCCGCCAAGGGTGTGTGCGGTCACGGTGGTGGGCCGCCGGATCGCGGCGGTCACGGGAGCCGGCCCAGGGCCGTGGCGATCAGCAGCAGCGCCGCGGCCGCGGCTGCGGCCACGAGGCATCCGCACGCCAGATCCAGGGGCCACCGGCCGGCCTCGACATGTCCCTCGGGCGCGATCCCGCGGTGGTCCCGGTGGTAGTGCCGGACCAACTCCTCCTCGCCGAGGGCACGGCTGAGCCACGGCGTGCGGAAGTCGCACTCCCCGCACCAGTAGCGGCACGCCATCTCTCCCCCTGCGCTCGGCCTCCGGGCCTTCCCGGGGCCGATCATGCGGTCGCAGGTCGATCGGTCACCAGTTCACGGACCGGTCACTGGTGACCGGTCGTCACGGTAGGCTCTGCACACGCACTTACCAGGTAGTAAGGAGAGGTTCGTGGTCGGGCCGGGAGCGTCCCTGAAGAGCCTGCGCACCCAGGCGGGACTGACACAGGAGGAGCTGGCCACGCGCTCCGGTGTCAGTGTCAGCACGATCCGCAGACTCGAGAACGGCCGGCTGAAGGACCACCAGATGGCGACCGTGCGGCTGCTGGCCGCCACGCTCGGCGTCTCGCCGGAGGGACTCATCCCCGGGACCGACGCCTCCACGCCGGCGGCTGCCGTCGCGGAACCGACGCCCGCCGCTCAGGATGCTTCGCCCGCCGTTCCGGATCCTTCGCCCGCCGTTCGGGAACCCGTGGGCGCCGCCCCGACCGGTGGGCCCTCGCCGGCCTGGGCCCCGTTCAAGCTCCACGGCGCGCTCGCGGACGCGGCGGGCACGCTGGAACGGGAGACCCGCCGCCGCTGGCGGCGCGAGGAGGACCACCGCCGCCTGCACGACCCCTTCGCCCTGCCGGTGCGCTGGCGGCAGGCGAGCCCCGAACTGCTGGACCACTGGGACAACATCCGGCGGCTCGGACCGGAGGTCGCGCCCGACGTGCTGGACCTGGCCGGGGGCCTGGCGGAGGTGGCCGAGGTCTACCGGCGCATACCCTCGGGCCGCCTGGTGGTCCTCGGGCGGGCCGGAGCGGGCAAGTCCGTGCTGGCCCTGCGCCTGGTCCTGGACCTGATGGAGAGCGGATTCCCGCGCGTGCCGGTACTGATCAGCCTCGGCGCCTGGTCCCCGGACCGCGCCTCCCTCGCGGACTGGCTCACCGACCAGCTCCTGCGCGACCACCCCTACCTCGCGCACAAGAGCCCCGACGGCTCCGGCTCGCTCGCCGAGGCCCTGGTCCACTCCGACGCCGTGCTGCCGGTCCTCGACGGCTTCGACGAGATCGCCGCGGGACTGCGCGAGGCCGCGTTGCGTGAGCTCAACGCGACCTCCACCCCGCTGATCCTCACCAGCAGGGTCAAGGAGCTCGCGGAGGCCGTTCGCACCACGGGCGCGCCCCTGAGCTGGGCCGCCGGAATCGAACTGGACGACCTCACCCCCGACGACGTCGCGCGGTACCTGCCGCGTACCGTGCGCACCGTCACTGCCGCCGTGGCTGCCGAGTCGTCGGCGGCCCGCGCGCCGGGGCCGACCCGATGGGAGGTTGTCCTCGACGCCCTTCAGGACGGGCGGACGGCGTCCGGCAGCCGCCTCGCGGAGGTCCTCAGCACACCGCTGATGATCACGCTGGCCCGCACCATGTACAGCGAGTCGTCCGATCGCGACCCGGCCGAACTCCTCGACGCGGCGCGCTTCCCGACCTGTCACGCCCTCGAGGAGCACCTGCTGGCCGGGTTCGTGCCGGCCCTGTACCGCCCGCAGGCCCCCGAACGCGCCCCCGCCGGCGCGCGCCGCCGCGACTCCCCGGGCCCCGACCGTGCCCAACGCTGGTTCGGCCTGCTCTCCCACGGGCTCACCACTGCCGAGCACAACCGCCACGACCTCGCCTGGTGGCGGTTGCAGGATGCACTCCCGCGCGGCGTCCGGCTGCTCGCGGTCATGCTCACCGCCACCGTCTGCGTCTCCGCCTCGACCTGGCTGCTCGGTGCCCTGGCCCCGATGCGCCCGGCCGAGGTCCTGCTGCTCGGCCTGCTTCTCGGGCCCGTGGCGGGCTTGGCCTTCGGCAGCGCCCACTGCCTCACCGTCGCCTTCGGCGGTCCGAAGACCTACGAACCCGCGCGCGCCGTTCTCCGGCTCCCCGGTACGCGACGGGGCGCCGGGCACCCACCCCTGCGCAGCGTCCTGCCGCGGCTGGTCGCCGTGTTGCTGAGCGGCTTCGTGATGGGCGTCGGCTGCGCCGTCGCGATGAACACCGAACGCAGCATCGTCTACCACTTCTCCCTCACCGCGCCGCTCGCGATGGAGGCGCTGTTCGTGAACATGCTGGTGTTCGGACTGGTCTTCGGCCTGGCCGGGGCGCTCGCCTTCGGTCTCGTCGCCGCCCTGGAGGTGCCGCTGGACGTCTCCACCGCCGCCAGCCCGGCCACCCTCCTCGCCGAGAACCGGACCGCCGTCCGCCGCCAAGTCCTGGTCCTCGCGCCCTTGCTGACGCTGACCATCGCGCTGGTGGGGCAGCTGGTGGTCGACCTGCTCCAGGGCACGGTCGGTCCGCTCGTGTGGGGCCTGACCGGTGGACTCGTGGTCGGCGCCATCGGCGGGGTCGGCGGCGCGCTGGCCTACGCGCTGGCCTTCACGGCCTGGGGGCAGTGGCTGGTCCTGGTGCGGCTGTGGCTCCCGCTGACCGGCCGGCTTCCCTTCGACGTCATGGCCTTCCTCGACGACGCCCACCGCCGCGGCGTGCTGCGCCAGGCCGGCGCGGTCTACCAGTTCCGCCACCAGCGTCTCCAGCACCACCTGGCCCGCACCCACCGCGAGTCCTCGACCCGTTACACCAGGGCCCGGCTCTGACCGTTACGTTCGGACAGTGCCCCGGACGCACCCGGGAGGATGTCGTGCCCGAACCCGTCGTGCTCGCCGTGGACCAGGATCCGGCCGACGCGGGGGTCGGTCCGGCTGGGGCACGTGCGAGCTCCCGTCAGAGGTGTCCGAGGAGGCCCCGTCGGTCGACGGCGCGTCGTGGGTCGGATGCCCGTCCCGGCCGGAAGGGATGCGTCCCTCCTCCGTTCGGGCGACAAGGACGCGGTGAGCGGCTCGCCTCACTACCAGGACAGCCCCCGGGTCGTATTTTCGGACCGGCCGGGCGGTGGCATCCGATCCACCGTCACCGCACGGAACCTCCGGAACGGGACCCCACCGAATGGACTGGCTGCGCAGCAACCTCTTCCAGCCGTACCCCGAGCTGCTGGTCTTTCTCACCGTCGCCGTCGGGTTCCTGCTCGGCCGGGTCAGGATCCGCGGCTTCTCGGTCGGCGCGGTCACCGGCTGCCTCGTCGCCGGACTGGTCATCGGCTCGCAGGCGAAGATCGAGATCAGTGGCCCGATCCGCTCGGTGTTCTTTCTGATGTTCCTCTTCGCGCTGGGCTACGACGTGGGGCCGAGGTTCTTCCGTTCCCTGCGCAAGGACGCCTTCCCACAGGTCCTGTTGACCCTGGTGGTCTGCGTCTCCGGCCTGGCCGCCTGCTGGGGAGCCGCCTCGCTGCTGGGCTACGGGCCCGGGTTGTCCGCCGGGCTGCTCGGCGGGGCGCTGACCCAGTCCGCCGTGATCGGTGTGGCCGCCGGAGCCATCGCGCACCTGCCCCATCTGACACCCGCGGCCGCGCAGGACCAGTCCCATCTCGTCGCGGTCGCCTACGCCGTGACCTACCCACTGGGAACCGTGCTGCCCGCCCTGCTGCTCGCCAACCTGCTGCCCCGGCTGCTGCACCGCGATCTGGCCGCCGACAGCGCCCTACTGGCCGCCGACCTGGACATGCCGGCGGACGAGGACGACCCGGACGCCGGCCGGGGCTACTACCAGCACGTGCTGCGCGCCTACGACATCGACGTCGCCGCGTTCGCCGGGCGGACCATCGGCGAGTTCGAGCAGCAGCAGCGCGACCTCGACCGCCGGATCTACATCACCAGGGTCCGCCGTGACGGCGAGATCCTGGACCACCACCGCACCACCGTGCTGCGCCTCGGCGACACCGTCGCGGTCAGCGCGGTCCGCGCCGACCTGGTCGCCTTCGACGCGCGCACCCACATCGGCATGGAGGCCGACGACCTGGGGCTGCTCGGCTTCCGTACCGAGACCCTGCACGTGGTCGTCACCGGACACCACGCCGACGGTGCGACCGTCGACAGCCTGCGGCGCGAGGACGTCATGTCCGGCGTCTTCATCGAGTCGCACCACCGGGCCGGAGCCGAGCTGCGGATGAGCCGGGCCAACCGCGTCGAGCGCGGCGACACCCTGGTCCTGTCCGGCCGCGGGGACCTGGTGGAACGGGCGGCGGCCCATCTTGGCCGGGCCGTCCCGACCAGCTTCGCCACCGACGTGGCCTGGATGGCCGGCGGGCTGTTCGTCGGTGGCTGTCTCGGCATTCCGGCGCTGACCGAGGGCGGGGCGCCGCTGTCGCTCTCGACCTCGACCGGGGTGCTGCTGACCGGCCTGACCTTCGGCTACATCCGCAGCCGCCGCCCCACCTACGGCAACCTCCCCTCGGCGGCGCAGTGGCTGCTCGGGACCCTCGGCCTGTGCATGTTCATCACCATCGTCGGCCTGAACGCCGGGCCCAGCTTCGTGAGCGGCCTGTCCCAGGCGGGCTGGCAGCTGCTGGTCCTCGGCGCCGCGGCGACGGTCGTGCCGCTCCTGGTCGGCTTCTGCTTCGGCCACTACGTCCAGCGGCTGCCGATGCCGCTGCTGCTGGGTGCGCTGGCCGGAGCACAGACCACAACGGCGGCGATCGGCGCCCTCAACGAACGTGCCCGCAGCCAACTCCCCTCCCTCGGCTGCACCGTCCCGTACGCACTCGGCAACGTCCTGCTCACGCTGTGGGGTTCGGCCATCGTCCTGCTGACCGCCTGATAATTTCAGGTTGCGCGGTTCGTTCCGCTCCCCTCACGCCGAACTCTCTGTCACGATGGGACCAGTGACGGCCCGTCGGGAGGTGGGAGCCGTGAGTGGGAGTCGTGGCGCGCCCGGCATCGGCGCACCGACCGTGCTGCGCATGATCCTCGGCCGGCGGTTGCAGGAACGCCGTCAGCAGGCCGGCGTCTCCCTCGACGAGGCGGCCAAGGCGCTGCACGTCACCCCGTTGACCGTGCGGCGGTTGGAGAAGGCCGAGGTCGCCCTCAAACCCCTGTACGTGGAACTGCTGTTGGGAAAGTACGGCGCCGACCGCCAGGAGATCGACGAGTTCGTCTCCCTCGCCGAGCGCGCCAACGAGCCCGGCTGGTGGCACGCCTACCGTGACGTCGTGCCGAGCTGGTTCTCGGCCTACGTCAGCCTCGAGTCCGACGCCGCCCTGCTGCGCACCTACGAACCGCACTACGTGACCGGCCTGCTCCAGACCCACGGCTACGCGCGCTGCGTGCTGCGCGGTGGGTTCCCAGGCGACACCGAGGACGAGCTGCGCCGCCGGGTGGACCTGAGGCTGCGGCGCCAGAGCCTGCTGGACAAGCCGGACGCCCCGATCCTCTGGGTCGTCATGGAGGAGGCCGTGCTGCACCGCGCCGTGGGCAGTGACGCGGTGATGCGGGACCAGATCGACATGCTGCTCGCGGCCATGGAGCGGGACCACATCAGTATCGACATCGTCCCCTTCGCCGCGGGCGCGCACGTCGGTGCCTGCGCGCCGTTCACCTACTTCCGTTTCCACGAGCCGGAACTGCCGGACATCGTCTACAGCGAGATCCTCTCCGCCTCGGTCTACCTCGACCAGCGTCCCGACGTCGTCGCCCACCTGGAGGCGCACAGCCGGATGGCGCTGCTCACCTCGTCGGCCGAGAGCAAGGCCCTGCTGAACCGACTGCGCAAGGAGTACGCATGACCACCACCGAACACGACGCCGCCGGCGCCAGACGGATCCGGAGCGGGATGCCCGCCGGCGACCTCGGCGAGCAGGGCTGGGAGCGTCCCTGGAGCGGCCCCAACGGCGGCCAGTGCGTGGAGACCAAGCGCCTGACCGACGGCCGCGTCGCGCTGCGGCAGTCCACCGATCCGACCGGTCCCGCCCTGGTCTACACGCGCGAGGAGATCACCGCCTTCATCGAGGGCGTCAAGGCCGGGCTCGCGGACCATCTGACGTCGGGCTGACACCGCGCAGGCCGGGTGGCGCACCGCACGAGGACGCAGGACGCAGGACACGAAGGGGACCCATGAGCGACACCCGTGCCGGGCGGGGCATCGACACCACCAGGCCGCACTCCGCCCGCATGTACGACTACTACCTGGGCGGGAAGGACCACTTCACGGTCGACGCGGACGCCGCGGAGCGGGTCGCGACGGTCTTCCCGAGCGTCTTCGTCAGCGCCCGCGAGAACCGGGCGTTCATGCACCGGGCCACCCGGGTCCTGGCCCGCGAGTACGGCATCCGCCAGTGGCTGGACATCGGCACCGGCATCCCGACCGAGCCGAACCTGCACCAGGTCGCGCAGGCCGTGGTCCCCTCCGCGCGCGTGGTGTACGCCGACAACGACCCGCTGGTGCTCAAGTACGCCGAGCGGCTGATGCGCAGCTCGGCCCAGGGGCGCACCACCTACCTCGAGGCCGACGTCAACGACCCCGAGTCGCTGCTGTCGCACCCGCACCTGGCCGAGGTCCTCGACCTGGGCCGGCCCGTCGCGCTGTCGCTCAACGCCCTGCTGCACTTCGTCACGGACGCGCAGGACCCCCACCGCATCGTGCGGGTCCTGCTGGACGCGCTGCCGTCCGGCAGCGCCCTCGCGATCAGCCACTCCACGACCGACTTCGACCCGGACACCTGGGCGAAGGTCACCGAGATCTACACCGGCGCCGGGACACCGGTCCGGTTCCGGTCCCGGAGCGAGGTGGCCGCCTTCTTCGACGGCCTGGAACTGCTGGAACCGGGCGTCGCCGTCGGCCATCGCTGGCGCCCGGACGCCGAGGTGGTGACCGCCGAGCCCCCGACCGACGCGGACGTCAGCCTCTGGGTCGGCGTCGGCGTCAAGCCCTGAACGATCGAGGAGCCGTGATGGAGAGGCCGTCGCTGCCCGGCGCTCGCGGGGCGGAGCAGGTCGCGGGCGCGGCCGCCGCCGCGGCCGCCGACCCGGTCTGGCCGGGGAATGGGTGGGACCACCCCGCGCGGGGGTTGCCCGGGGGCCCCGGGCGGCCGGCCCACGGGGGGGGGGTCCCGGGGGGGGC
>NZ_JBGCCA010000042.1:0-85456 GCF_041261265.1 Streptacidiphilus sp. MAP12-33 | reverse complement strand
CTGCGCATCGGCACCCCGGCGCTCGCCACCCGCGGCTTCACGGCCGAGGACTTCCGCGAGGTCGCCGACGTCATCGCCGAAGCCCTCAAGCCGACCTTCGACGAGGCCAAGGCCGCCGAGCTGTCCGCCCGCGTCAGCGCACTGGCCGCGAAGCACCCGCTGTACCCCGACCTGTAAGCACCAGGTCACCGCAGAAAGGCGGGGGCACCGCGCACACTGGAACCAGACGGTGCGTGCGGTGCCCCCACCCATGAGCGCAGCTCGTCCCGCCTTCCCCTCAGCCCCACCCACAAGACAAGGGCGTCCTCGTGGCCATCAGCGTCTTCGACCTCTTCTCCATCGGCATCGGCCCGTCCTCCTCGCACACGGTCGGCCCGATGCGGGCGGCGCGCATGTTCGCGCGCCGGCTGAAGTCGGAGGGCCTGCTGACCGACGTCGCCGCCGTCCGCGCGGAGCTCTTCGGCTCTCTGGGCGCGACCGGCCACGGCCACGGCACGCCGAAGGCGGTCATGCTCGGCCTCGCGGGCAAGTCGCCCCGCACCGTCGACGTCGAGCAGGCCGACCTGGACGTCGAGCAGATCAAGGCGACCAAGCGGATCGCGCTGCTCGGCACCCACGAGATCGCCTTCGACCCGGACAGCGAGCTGATCCTGCACCGGCGGCGGTCGCTGCCGTACCACGCGAACGGCATGACGCTCTGCGCCTACGACGCGGCCGGCGTCCCGCTGCTGGAGAAGACCTACTACTCGGTCGGCGGTGGCTTCGTCGTCGACGAGGACGCGATCGGCGCGGACCGCGTGGTGCTGGACGACACCGTGCTGAAGTACCCCTTCCGCACCGGCGCCGAGCTGCTGCGCCTGACCACCGAGACGGGCCTGTCCATCTCCTCGCTGATGCTGGAGAACGAGAAGGCCTGGCGCAGCGAGACCGAGATCCGCACCGGCCTGCTGGAGATCTGGGCCGTGATGCAGGAGTGCGTGCGCAACGGCATGCACCACGAGGGCATCCTCCCCGGCGGCCTCAAGGTCCGCCGCCGCGCGGCCTCCGGCGCGCGCGCCCTGCGCGTCGAGGGCATCGGCCCGGCCAACGCGATGGAGTGGGTGACCCTCTACGCCATGGCCGTCAACGAGGAGAACGCGGCCGGCGGCCGCGTCGTCACCGCCCCGACGAACGGCGCGGCCGGCATCATCCCGGCGGTCCTGCACTACTACCTGAACTTCATCCCGAGCGCGGACGAGGACGGCATCGTCCGCTTCCTGCTCGCGGCGGGCGCGGTCGGCATGCTCTTCAAGGAGAACGCCTCCATCTCCGGCGCCGAGGTCGGCTGCCAGGGCGAGGTCGGCTCCGCCTGCTCCATGGCCGCCGGCGGCCTCGCCGAGGTCCTGGGCGGCACCCCGGAGCAGGTCGAGAACGCGGCCGAGATCGGCATCGAGCACAACCTCGGCCTCACCTGCGACCCGGTCGGCGGCCTGGTCCAGATCCCGTGCATCGAGCGCAACGGCATGGCGGCGGTCAAGGCCGTCACCGCCGCCCGCATGGCCCTGCGCGGCGACGGCCGCCACCACGTCTCGCTGGACAAGGCGATCAAGACGATGAAGGAGACGGGCGCCGACATGAAGGTCAAGTACAAGGAGACCTCCCGCGGCGGCCTCGCGGTCAACGTCATCGAGTGCTGACGGTCGGGCCCACCGCAGGGAGCGGCCGACGCGTGACGGGGCGCCCGCTGGTCGAAACGTGTATCAGGGCTCTACCATAGTGTAGGGTGCTCCTCCGTTCGCACCCGAGGGAGGAGTTGGTCCATGGCCACCGGATCGCACAGCCGAAGCGAGGGCTTCGACCAGCTCAATCTCCGTCTGGGGCAGGTGATCAAGCGCGCGGAGCAGGCGCTGATCACCGAGAAGTCGAAGGCGCTGCGCCAGTTCGGCCTGACGGTCCCCCAGTACGCCGCGTTGATGATCCTCGCCCGCTCGGGCGGGGCGTCCGGGGCGACGGTGGCGCGGGAGTGCATGGTGACCCCGCAGACCATGTCGACGATCCTGAACAACCTGGAGCAGAAGGGCCTGATCGAGCGGGAGACCTCCCACCTGCACGCCAAGGTGCTGGTGGCCAAGCTCAGCCGCTCGGGTCGGGCCCTGACCCGCAAGGCGGACAAGGCGGCGCTGGAGGTCGAGCAGCGACTGAGCTCGGAGTTCTCCGAGACCGAGGAGAGCCAGCTGCGGGAGCTGCTGGAGCGGGCCGTCAAGGCGCTGGGCGGACAGGACTGACCGCCACACCCTGACGGCCCCGGCGGGTCGAGGTTCAGCTCGCCAGCCGTGGCTGCGGGATGCGTCCCGTCGTGGGCAGATCGAGGGCCGGGTCGCCGCGCAGGATCTGCGTCTGCAGGCGCAGCAGGTTGTCGCCGGGCTCCAGGCCGAGCTCTGCGACCAGACGGTCGCGCAGGTCGCGCAGGACCGTGAGGGCCTCGGCCCGGCGGCCGCCGCGGTAGAGGGCCAGCATGAGAAGGCCGCAGAGCGACTCGTTCAACGGGTGCTGCGCCGAGAGTTCCAGCAGCTCGCCGACCACGGAGTAGTGGTCGCCCGCCTCCAGGTCCGCGACCAGCCGGGCCTCCTGGACTGCCAGGCGCTCCTCCTCCAGGCGCGGCAGCAGTGCGCCGAGTCTGATGCCGCAGGCGACGTTCACCAGTGGCGCGCCGCGCCACAACGTCAGGGCTCCGCTCAGCAGTTCGCGTCCCTCCTGGGCGCAGCCGCGGCGCAGGGCCGACCGGCCGGCATGATCGAGGGCGGTGAACCGCAGCGTGTCGATCTGGAGCAGCTCGTCGGCGAGGCGGTAGCCGCCGCCCTCGGTGACCAGCACCCGCTCGGCCGTCGCCTCCGCGGACAGGCCGGTCGCCTGCGCAAGGCTGCGGCGCAGCTGGGCGACGTAGGTCTGCACGGTGCCCTGCGCCGACTTGGGTGGCTCCTCGCCCCACAGCTCCTCGGCGACCGCCGTGGCGGAGACCGCGCGCTGCACCCGCGAGGCGAGCAGTGCCAGGACGACCCGCGGTTTGGGCGCGACGGGCAGCGCCTCCCCTCTCCGGTCGACCACGGTGAGTGGGCCGAGTAGCCGGATCTCCGCGCTCCGGCTTCCTCCGAACCGGCTCCCCGTCCCGCTGGGCACGCTGGGCAACTGTGCTGTCATGACCATCCCCCTGTTGGCGACCATCGGCATCATATATGAGCACTGATACAGCGACGGTGCCGTACTGGTGTCAGCCCCGTTAAGAGGGCGTCGTTTTCAACTTCCCATCTCAAGTGGCTGACTGGGGTATGTCTGGATCTGGATTGGTATACGTACAAGCGACAGGAGAAGGTCCCTCAGCGGGTCCTTCGCCGGGCCGGAACCGCACAGGTGAGGCGGGCGACACAGGCCAGTGTGCCCGCTTCGTCCGTGATCCTGATCTCATAGGTGGCGGAGGTCCGGCCGAGGTGCAGCGCGGTGGCGGTCCCTGTGAGCACGCCTCGGCGGGCGGCCGCGAGATGAGTGCACGACAGCTCCTGGCCGACGATGATGCGGTCGGGACCGGCGTGCATCCATGCGCCGAGGGACCCGAGGGTCTCCGCAAAGGCGGCGTTGGCTCCGCCGTGCAGTATGCCCACGGGCTGCCGGTTTCCCGCGACGGGCATGGTGCCGACGACCCGGCCGGCCGTGCACTCGGTGATCCGGATGCCCAGGCGCTCGGTCAACTGCTCGTCGGCGTAGGGGTCCAGGACCGGGATGTCGCCGAGAGACGCGAGTGTCATCGATGTTTCTCCTCATGGTGATGCGGGCGGGGCACCCGGCGGATGCCGGATGCCCCGTGGTCGTTCCGGCGCGGGGCCTCAGCCGGCGGCCGGTTCGAGCGCCGCCTCCGGCGCGCCCTGCGCCGCCGCGGGCTCGGCGGCGGTGCGGCCGGCCATCAGCAGGCCGACGGTCACGGCCGCGACCACGCAGGCGACCGCGACGATCCACATGGTGGTGTGGAAGCCCGAGGTGTACGCGTGCTGGAGGGAGTCCGCCAGGCCCGCCGGGGCGTTCGACACCGCGGCCACCGCGCCCTTGAGGTCACCTTGCAGGAGCCGGGAGGTGACCGCGTCGGAGGTCGCCGGACCGCTCAGGCCGGACCGGGTGAAGGCCGCGACCATCGAGCCCAGCGCCGCCATCGAGACGACGTCCGCGGTCAGCCGGACGGTGTTGAACATGCCCGCGGCCATGCCCATGCGCTCCGGGGAGACCGCGGAGACGGCGGCCCCGTCCAGGATGCCGAGCGAGATGCCGTAGCCGATGCCCAGGCAGAGCAGCGGCCCCACCAGTCCGGCGGTCCCGGAGGAGGGCCCGGTGACGGCCAGCCAGCCGGCGCCGACCGCGGAGAAGCCGAGCAGGATCACGAAGAGCGCCCGGATCCCGACCTTCTGGGCCACCATGCCGGTCAGCGCGGGAGCCACCAGCGAGGGGCCGGTGAGCAGGAGCAGGACCAGGCCGATGTGCAGCGCCGACAGTCCGCCGGTGGCCATCAGGTAGGGCGGCAGCACGATCACCAGGGCGACGAAGCTGAACGCCAGGACGAGCGGCACCAGGCAGATCGCCAGGAACCTGCGCTCCGCGAGCAGCGAGAGGTCGAACATCGGTGCGGCGGTGCGCCGTTCGACCACCACGAAGGCGACCAGAAGGACGGCGGTGAGCACCAGCGAGACCACGACGGCCGGGCTGCCCCAGCCCTTCGCGGCGGCCTGGACCAGGGCGAACACGAAGAGCGCCACGGCCAGACTGAAGGAGAGGCTGCCGGGCCAGTCGAAACGCCCGCCCGCGCTGCCGGGGGACGCCGGCAGCAGCGGCACGCTCAGCAGCACCAGCGCGGAGGCGGCGGCCAGGACCAGGAAGACCGAGCGCCAGCCCCAGCTGTTGACCAGCAGACCGCCGAACATCGGCCCGAAGGCCAGACCGGCGCCGAGGAAGGTGCCGAAGAGGCCGAACGCCTTGGCCCGGGCGGTCCCGTCGAACGCCTGGGCCAGGATCGCCGTGACGCTGGCCAGTGCGGCGCCGCTGCCGAATCCGGCGACGGCACGGGAGACGTCCAGCAGCACGATGTCGTTCGCCAGCCCGGAGACCGCCATCCAGAAGGCGAAGAAGGCCATGCCGATGGTGAACATCCGGCGGTGGCCGATCCGGTCGGCCAGCGAGCCCATCGCGGCAAGACTACTGGAGGCGGTGAGCATGTAGCCGTCGACCACCCACTGGGCGGAGGCCAGACTGCTGTGCAGATCGGCACCGATGGAGGGGACGGCGACCGAGGGGCCGGTGACGACGAGGGTCATCAGTGGTCCGACCACGCAGGCGGCGGCCAGTGTCGCCCGGGCGTTGCCGCCGGCCGGTGGTGAGGAGACCTGACTGGACAAGGCTGGAGTCCTTTACCGTCGTTCGAGATGTATCAGGAGCGGATTACTCATCAGGGTACTTATACTCGCGTGTATGCTGTCAAGTGCGCCGCGGCCCTCCGGCCCCGGCCTTGGCAAGCGAGAGGTGAACTGATGCGGCAGACCGTGCTGGGACAGTCCGGGATCGTCACCGGGGTACTGGGTCTCGGCTGCATGGGGATGTCCTGGGGCTACGACGAACTGGGCCGCGACGACGACACTTCCGTTGCCGTCGTCCACCGCGCCCTGGAGCTCGGCAGCACGCTGATCGACACCGCCGATCAGTACGGGCCCTTCACCAACGAGGAGTTGGTGGGCCGGGCGCTGCGCGGCCGACGCGAACGGGCGGTGCTGGCCACCAAGGGCGGCCTGGTCGTCGAAGAGGGCTACCGCAGCCGCCGCGACGGGCGCCCGGAGCACCTGCGCGCCGCCCTCGACGCCAGCCTGCGCCGCCTCGGCGTGGACCACGTCGACCTCTACCAGCTGCACCGGATCGACCCGCAGGTCCCGGTGGAGGAGAGCTGGGGCGCGCTCGCCGAGATGGTGGAGCAGGGCAAGATCCGGGCCCTCGGCCTGTCCGAGGCCGGCGTGGACGAGATCGAGCGGGCCCACGCCGTGCACCCGGTGTCGACGGTCCAGAGCGAGCTGTCGCTGTGGAGCCGCGACGCCCTGGAGCAGGGCGTCGTCGAGCACTGCGCGCGGCGCGGCATCGCCTTCGTCGCCTTCGCCCCGCTGGGGCGCGGCTTCCTGGCCGGGCACATCGCCTCCTCGGCCGACCTGCCGCAGGCGGACGGACGGCACAACATCCCGCGCTACCGTTCCGAGGCCATCGAGGCCAACCAGGCGCTCGTCGAGCGGGTCCGCAAGGCCGCGGAGTCGAGCGGGTGCACCACCGCCCAGGCGGCCATCGCCTGGACCCTGGCGCAGGGGTCGCACGTGCTCGCCATCCCGGGCACCAAGACCCCGCGCTACCTGGAGGAGAACACCGCCGCGGAGGCGGTCCGGCTCTCCCCCGAGGCCCTGGACCTGCTGGCCGACCTGCCGACCGCGATCGGCGCCCGGTAGCGCAGCCCCAGCCAGTGCCGCGGCGCCGGCCGGGACTGCGGCGCCGCAGTCCCGGCCTGCGCCGGCCCGAGGCGTCCGGCCCGAGGCGTCCGGCTCAGACCGGCTGCCGGACCGTGTCCCGCATGGTCGCGGCCGACCTGACCTGCCATCCGCGCTGCGCCGCGAGCTGGAGCATCCGCGGATGGTCGCCGATCACGGTCGCCCGGCCGAGCTGTTCCAGCATCGGCAGGTCGCCCGGGTCGTCGGCGTATCCGTGGCAGTCCCGCGGATCGGCGCCGAAACGCCGCAGCAGCTCCTGCACCGCCCCGGACTTCGCAGCCCCGAACATCGGACGGCCGATGGACCCGGTCAGTCGGCCGCCCGCATCCAGCGCGGGCTCCGTGCAGACGACCGCGTCCACGCCGAGGAACTCCGCCAGCGGGTGCAGGCTCGCCGCCCAGGCGCCGGAGACGATCGCCGTCAGATGGCCTGCGTCCTGGTGGGCACGCAGGGCCGAAACCGCGCTCTCGATCAGCGGCACCCCCTCCGCCTCCAGGTCACGGAACCACTCGCGCCCCTCGTCCAGCAGGTCGCTCCAGCGCTCACCGGCGAAGACCGCGTAGAACGCGTCGAGAACCTCCGCCGGGGTGAGCCCGAGGCGGGCCAGCCTGCGGATGGGCTCAGTGACCGCCTCGTAGCGGCTGCCGTCGTCGCCCTCCCGCCGCAGCCGCCAACGGAGCATGGAGAAGGGGCTCTTCATCGCGATCAGCGTCTCGTCGGCGTCGAAGAACGCGATCACGGGCCGTTCAGTCGGCATGCGCAGGGACCTCCAGTCGTGCGTGGATCTCGGCGGCGTCCAGCGCGGTCCGGGCCAGCAGATGGCCGTCCGGACGGATCAACGCGGCCGCCGCGGCGGGGCCGAGGGCCCGGCGCAGCGCGTCCGGCACCCTCGCGTCGAGGGTGAGCGCCGCGGTCGCCTCGCCGAGCGTGGCGCGGACCCGGGCGCAGTCCTCGGCGCCGGAGCCGTCCTCGCCCGGCCACAGCAGGACGGTGCGGCGGTCCCGGTCCACCCGGGGCCACGAGGCGCCGTCCCAGGACGGCCCGTCCGGAGCACCGGTCAGCAACGGGAGGCGGCCGCCGACTCCGACGCGGCCCTCGGGGACGGTGGCGGAGAACTCCGCCAGCCAGTCGGCCGCGGACACCGGCGCCGCCGGTGCGACCGCGCCGTCCGGGCGGCCGTAGTGGGTGTCGGTCTGGCCGAGCTGCGGCGCCATCCAGCGCTGGAACAGCCCGCTCGCGTCCGCGGCGCGGAACGCGGCATCGCGCTCGGCCACTTCGTCCGCAGTGCCGGCCAGCGCTGCCCTGGTCATCAACGCCGTCGCGCGGGAGACCAGTTGGGAGGTGGTCCGGCGCTCGGTGTCGTAGTCGTCCAAGGCGTCCGGGGACAGCGCGCCGCGCAGCACGCCGCCCAGCCTCCAGGCCAGGTTGACGGCGTCCTGCATGCCGGTGTTCATGCCCTGCCCGCCCGCCGGGCTGATCACGTGGGCGGCGTCGCCGACCAGGAAGCAGCGCCCCCGGCGGAAGGCCTCCGCGAGCCGGACCCGCACCCGGAAGGCACCGCTCCACAGCAGCTCCCGTACCGTGGTGCGCCCGGCCGCGCGCTTGTCCACGAGTTCCTGGAAGACGTCCAGGCGGGGCGGGTTGTCGTCCGAGTAGGCGTCGTGCGGAACGTTGACGGCGATCCGGAAGACCCCGCCACCCATCGGCCCGAGCACGATCGCGCCGTTCGGGGAGTAGCAGTAGTGCGACAGGTCGTCGCCGAGGGTGGTCTCCAGCAGCGCGTCAGTGATCGCGAAGCTGACGTCCACCTGCGGACCGGCGTACCCGATGCCCAGCTCCTTGCGGACCGTGCTGTGGGCGCCGTCGGCGCCGAGCACCCAGCCGGGCGAGGTCTCCTCGCGGCGGCCGTCCGGGTGCTCCAGCACCGCCCGGGGCAGCCCGTCCGGCCCCTCGGCGGCCAGCGAGCGCAGGACCACCCCGCGCTCCACAGTCCCGCCGAGTTCGCGCAGGCGGCGCTCCAGGATCTGCTCGGTGCGCTCCTGGGCGATCATCACTGCGAAGGGGTAGGGGGTGTCGTCGAGTGCGCTCAGCCGGGCGGCGGCGAGCAGCTCGCCGTCGGAGTAGAAGGCGGTGCCCTGGAGGTGGTGGCCCTCGGCGGCCAGCTCGGCGCTGACGCCGATCCGGTCGAGCAACTCCAGGTTGCGCGGCCACACGACGTTGGCGCGCGAGTGCCCGGTGTGGCCGCGCGCGGCGTCGACCACCCGGACCCGGACGCCCTGCTGCACCAGCTCGCAGCCGAGCACCAGTCCCACCGGGCCGGCGCCCACTACGAGCACGTCGGCGTCGGGGCCGGAGCGCTCGCCCCGCTCGGTCAGGCCGCCCACAGCAGACCCCCGTTGACCTCCATGACGTGCCCGTTGACGTAGGAGGACTCGTCGGCCGCGAGGAACACCGCGGTGGCGGCGACCTCCTCGGGCCGGCCCAGCCGGCCGGACAGCAAGCGGCCCCGGTAGGTCTCCCAGGCCCGCTCGTTCTCCGCCAGGGCCTTGCCCATCCCTTCGTCGATGTAGCCGGGCGACAGGCAGTTGACTGTGATCCCCTTGGGGGCCAGTTCCACCGCGCTGGTGCGGGTGAACATCTCCACCGCCGCCTTGCTCGCGCTGTACGCGGACGCCCCGGTGGCGGCGCGGCTGGCGACGCAGGACGAGACGTTGATGATCCGGCCGCCGCCGCGGGCGGTCATCGGCTCGATGGCCGCCCGGGTGCACAGGAACACGCCGGTGAGGTTGGTGCCGATGGTGACGTTCCAGTCGGCCAGCGACAGCCGGCCGATCCGGCCGTCGCGGCTGGCACCGGCGTTGTTGACCAGGATGTCCAGGCCCCCGAAGCGCTCGACGGCATAGGCCATCAGCGCAGCCACGGAGTCCTCGTCGGTGACGTCGGTGGCCACGAAGTCCACCTGGTCGGGGTACTTCTCCTGCAACTCGCCGATCTCGTACGGCCTGCGCGCCGCGCAGACCACCAGCGCCCCCTCCGCGAGGTAGGCCTCGACCGTTGCCCGGCCCAGGCCGCGCGTGCCGCCAGTGATCACGGCGGTCTTCCCGCTCAGTCGCACGTCTTCGTCCTCTTCTCGTTCACTGCGGGCTCGTTCAGTACCAGGTCAGCAGGGTGGCGCCGGCCGTCATGCCGCCGCCGACGGAGGCCAGCAGCACCCGCTCGCCGCGCCGCAGCGGCCGTTCCCGGTGAGCGGCGTGGAGGGTCAGCGGGACGGACGCAGCGGCGGTGTTACCCAGCCTGGGAGCGGTGAGGGTGACCTTGCCGGTGTCGATCCCGGCCTCCTCGGCGAAGGTCTCCAACAGCCGGGTGTTGGCCTGGTGGAAGACGAACCGGTCCACGTCGCCCAGGTCGACGGTCGCGTCGTCCAACACCTGGCCGACCAGCTTGTGCAGGCTGCTCAGGGCGTAGTCGCGCACGGCCCGGCCGTTCATGTGGAACAGGTGCTCGCCCGCGGCGCGGGCCCGCTCGTCCGACGCGGTGCGGGTGCCGCCGGCCTCGACGCCGACCAGGTGGTGCAGGTCGCCGTCGGTGACCAGGCGCGAGGCCTGGATCCCGTAGCCCTCGGGCACCTCGCCGACCACGACGGCCCCCGCGCCGTCGCCGAACAGGCTGACCGTGCGCCGGTCCTGACGGTTCATGATCGAGGAGAACTTGTCCGCCCCGACCAGGAGCGCGGTCCCGCCCGGGCGCCCCGCCGTCAGCAGCCCCTCGACGACGGCCAGGCCGAAGAGAAAGCCGCTGCAGACGGCGTTCACGTCGAAGGACGGGATGCTCGGCAGCCGGAGCTTGTGCTGGACGATCGCCGCCGTGGAGGGCTGCGGCACGTCCGGGGTGCAGGTGGCGACCACGAGCGCGGCCAGCCGCTCCACCGCCTCCGGTCCCGCCGCGTGCAGCGCCTCGCGGGCGGCCGGCACGGCCAGGTCGGAGGTCGCGACCGAGTCCTCGGCGTAGCGGCGTTCCAGTACGCCGGTACGCTCCGCGACCCACTCCGTTGTGGCGCCGGTCCAGGCGCTGATCTGATGGTTGTCGACGATCCGCGCGGGTGTCTCCGCGCCGATCCCGAGAATGCCCACGGGCATGCCGAGTCTCCTCCGGGAGGTAGTTGCCAGGAAGTGGGGGCGGCCGCAGCCGTGCCGGTCCGTCAGTGGCCCATGCCGAGGCCGCCGCTGACGGGCAGGACGGCACCGGTGACGTAGGCCGCCTGCTCCCCGGTGAGGAAGCAGACGGCCTCGGCCACGTCCTCCGGGGTGCCCGGTCGCCGCAGCGGGGTCATCGCGAGGTACTCCGCCCGCCGGGCCGGACGCAGCTCCTTGGTCATGTCGGTCTCGATCAGACCGGGCGCCACCACGTTCGCGGTGATCCCGCGCCCGCCCAACTCCCAGGCCAGGGAGCGGGCCAGGCCCACCAGCGCGGACTTGGAGGCCGCGTAGTTGGTCTGGCCGGGGGAGCCCGCCAGGGCCACCGCCGACGAGACCAGGACCACCCGGCCCCAGCGGGCCGCGAGCATGCCGCGCGCGGCCCGCCGGGTCAGCAGGAAGACGGAGCGGAGGTTGGTGGCCAGGACCTCGTCCACCTGCTCGTCGGACATGCCGAGCAGCAGGGCGTCCCGGGTGATCCCGGCGTTGGCGACCAGTACCTCCACCTCGCCGAGCTCCGCCGTGATCTCGTCGAAGGCCCGGCCGACCTGCTCCGGATCGGTGACGTCGCAGCGCACGCCGAACAGCCCCGCCGGGGGTTCGCCGGTGCGGTAGGTGACGGCGACCCGGTCGCCCCGCGCGGCCAGCCGGCGCGCGATCGCGAGGCCGATGCCCCGGTTGCCTCCGGTGACCAGCACCGTACGTCCGGCACCGGCACCGACGCCGGTGCCGGTGCCGGACATCTCGTCGACGCTCATGCGGGGGTCACCACGACCACGGCGTTCTGACCGCCGAAGCCGAAGGAGTTGTTGACCGCCGCCAGCGGCTTGATCGGACGCGCCTCCCCCGCCACCACGTCCACCTCGATCTCCGGGTCCTGCCGGCCGAGGTTGGCCGTCGGCGGGACCTCGCCGCGCTCCACGGCCAGCACCGTGTACGCGGCCTCGGCCGCGCCCGCGGCACCGAGCAGGTGCCCGACGACACCCTTGGTCGAGGTCACCGCGGGTCCGTCGCCGAAGACGCGACGGATCGTCCGCGCCTCGGTGACGTCGTTGAGCGGCGTCGAGGTGCCATGCGCGTTGACGTGGGCCACGTCCTGCGGACCGAGGTCCGCGTCGGCCAGGGCCGCGCGGATCGCCCGCTCGGCGCCGGAGCCCGTCGGGTCGGGCGCGGAGGCGTGGTGGCCGTCGGCGGAGGCGCCGAAGCCCGCGATCAGCGCACGTGTCCGCGCCCCACGGGCCCGTGCGTCCTCCAGACGCTCCAGGACCAGCAGCGCCGCGCCCTCGCCCGCGACGAAGCCGTCGCGGTCGGCGTCGAAGGGCCGGGAGGCGCCTCGGGGGTCGTCCAGGCGCTTCGACAGCGCACCGGCCCTGGCCAGGCTGGCCATGGCGGTCGGCGACATCGCCGCCTCGGTCCCGCCGGCGATGGCCACGTCGCAGGCACCGGTCTCCAGCAGCATCCGGGCGTACCCGATGGCGGTGTTGCCGGAGGCGCAGGCGGTGGAGACCACCTGGTTGGGCCCGAGTGCCTTGAGATCCATGGCGATGTAACCGGCCGTCATGTTGACCGGACCCATCACCATGAGCAGCGGGGAGACCATGGCCGAGCCGTCCGCGAGGAAGGCGCCGTGTTCGCGCTCGACGGTGTTCCAGCCGCCGAGCGAGGTGCCGACGACGACCGCGACCCGGGCCCCGTCCCAGACCGCCGGGTCGAGCCCCGCGTCCGCGACCGCGAGCCGCGCGGCCTGGACCGCGAGCTGGCTGGCCCGGTCCATCCGCCAGGCGGTGCGCCGGCCGAGCAGCGCCACCGGGTCGAAGCCCGGTACCCGGCAGCTGAAGTCGACGGGGAGCCCGTCGAGTTCGGCCGTGCGGTCGGCGGTGGGCCGCCCGGACCAGACGCGGTCCACATTGGCCTCCACGCCGATCCCGGCCGGGGTGACCAGGCCGAGCCCGGTCACTGCCGTCCGCGGACGCGGGCGCCCGACGGTCGCCTGCGCCATCAGTGGACCTCGGCCGGGGTGAGCAGGTCCAGGATGGTGCCGAGGGTGGCCTCCGGGGTCAGCGCGGTGTCGTCCACCAGGACGCCGAACTCCTTCTGGATCAGCACGCTGAGTTCGATGAGCGCGAGCGAGTCCAGATCGAGCTCCTCGAGGGTGGCCTCGGGGCGCAGGTCGTCGGCGACCAGTCCGAGCTTCGCGGTAAGCAGGCCGTTCAGTCGCTGCTGGATGTCCGTCATGGGATGTCTCCTTGTCGTCGGATGCGGGTTGTCGTCGGAATCGGTGAGGTGCCGGGTCGTTCAGCGCTGTGGCGCGGAGACGACCATGGCGGTGAAGGTGAAACCGCCGCCGCCGTTCAGCAGCAGCGCGAACTCGCCGGGGGCAAGCAGGTCCTGGGCGGCGAGGTCGGCGACCGAGGCGTTCAGGTCGCCCGCGCCGACGTGACCGCTCGCGCGGCCGAGGTCGAGCTGCGGGGCGGAGGTGGCGGCGGCCAGGGGCGGCGCGTAGGCCTCCTCCAGCGCCTTGGTGCCGAGCCGCGGCAGCACCGCGTGGCGCAGCCGGGGATCGTCGGGGGCCAGCCCGGCCTCGGCCAGGCAGGTGGTGACGGCGGCGGTGATCCGCCGGGCCGCCGCGTCGAGGAAGAACGGGGTGCCGTAGGTCCGCACGAAGTGCCGCTTGGGGCGCCGCACGTCGATCATCGGGCTGTGGCTCAGCGGGTTCTCGTTGAGCCCGTCCTCGCCGCGGTGCATCACCTCCAGCTCGGCCGCCACGGTGGTGGTGACGGCGTGGAGCAGCAGGTCGGCGTCCGCGGTCCGGCGGTCGACCAGCACCGCGGTCGCCACGTCGCCGGCGGCCATGCCGTAGTCGGACTTCCAGCGGTGCCAGCTCGGCATCAGGAACCGGTCGGCCGTGGTGACCAGCGCGGGGCCCGCGTCCGGGTCGGCGAGCAGCCGCGCCACCGCGCTCTCGATCCCGATGGCGCCGCCGTTGCACTGCTGCAGCAGCCCGACGGGGACGGCGTCGTGGGCACCGAGCGTGTGGGCGACGTAGTGCGGGGCGGACCAGGCGTCGTGGCCCTGGTAGTGAACGCAGGCGTGCAGCAGTTGGCCCAGGTCGGCCGGGTTCTGGCCGGTGCGGGCCAGCAGGGTCCGGGCGGCCAGGACGGCCATGTCCGGGGGTGCGGTCTTCTCACTGACCGGCAACGAGGTGTAGCCGAGGTCCCTGGCGGTGCGGGCGTCGACGTCGCCGCAGGCGAGGGCCTCCTCGACGGTCTGCCGGTCCGCCGGGTACCAGGCCTCGGCCGAGAGGCCGAGGGGTGCGGGCAGTCTCATCGCTCGGAGCTCCCGACCACCTGGACGCGGACCCGGCACATGTCCACGCCGCGCTGCCGGACGGACACCTCCACGGGCACGGCCCCCGGCAGGTCGTCCGCGACCTGGACGGCCGGGGCGGCGGCGAGTTCGACGTCGGCGTCGAGCTCGACGAACTGGTGGAACTCGGCGTCGAGGCCGCTCACGTAGCCACGCGCGGCGCCCGGGGCGGTCCCGGGGGCGGTGCCCACCACGGCCAGGGCCGCCTGCCTGGCGGCCTCCAGCAGCGCCATGGCGGGCACGTGGTCGAGCGGGTGGTCGTACAGGGAGGGGTGCGCGACCGGCGCCTCGACCAAGGCGGCGAGCCGGCCCTCCGCGTGCCGGAGGTCGGTCAGCATGACGTTCTCCGGCCGGGCCCGGCCGACCTCGCCGGGGCTCGGCCGCACGCCGCGGGGCAGCCGCGGCATGTCCGCCGAGGAGGGCGGCTCGGTGCCGCGGCGCGCTCGCCGGTAGCCGAGGTAGCCGTCGGCACTCAGGTAGCCGGCGGTCACCGTGCTGCTGCCCGCGACCTCGCCGTCCCGGCGCAGTTCGACGTCGAAGGTCGCGGCCAGCAGCGTGGCCCCGCGGTGCCGCAGGTCCCGTGCCGTGATCACGAGTTCGAGCTCGTCGGGGGCCTCGGCCGAGGCGGTCAGCAGGTCCGGCCGCCGCAGCCGGGTCTGCCAGGTGCTGATCAGGAAGGAGGTCCCCAGTGGCACTCCGAGATGCCGGTGGGCGACCACGGTGACGGCCTGGCGCACGCACTCCAGCAACAGCAGCGGGTCGGTGCGCCCGGCGTCGGCGGCCTGGTCGTTGAAGTAGGCGTGGGCGCGCGGAAGTTGCGCGGCCACCCGCCAGCGGTCGGCGTCGCCGGGCCGGCAGTCGGTGACGAACACCTCCAGCACCGCGGCACGGTGCACCAGGGCTCGCTCGACGGGCCGGCTGAAGTCCAGCGGGCCCGCCGATGTCAGCGGATCCGGCCGGAGTTCGGTGAGGGTCATCGGCGCCTACCTGTTCGTGTCGAACGTGTTCGGTACTCGAACGACCCTTCCAGGCGGCGCCGCAGATCCGCCCTCAGCCGCGTTCAGATCCGCCCGACGGGCGCGATCGGCCCGATGCAGATCCGGTCAAGAGTCACTGGAGACGACGTCCAGGACGACCTTGCCCCGCCCGTGGCCGTCGGCGACCAGGCGGTGCGCGTCGGCCGCGCGGGCCAGCGGGAAGGCCGCGCGGACATGCACCGAGAGCTCGCCCTTGTCGGCGAGGGCGACCAGCTCGGCGAGGTCGCGCGCGTCGGGCCGGACGAAGACGTGGCGACCGCCCAGGGCGATAGCGTCGGCGGAGACGGAGGCGATCCGGCCGCCCGGGCGCAGCAGCACGGGCGATCCGGCCAGCGTCTCGCCGCCCATCAGGTCGAAGACGGCGTCGACGCCCTCCGGGGCCAGCGCCCGGACCCGGTCCGCCAGTCCGGGGCCGTAGGCCACCGGCTCGGCACCGAGTTCCCGCAGGTGGGCATGGTTGGCCGGGCCGGCCGTGCCGATCACCCGCGCGCCGAGGATCCGGCCCAGCTGGACCGCGAAGGAGCCGACGCCACCGGCGGCCGCGTGCACCAGCAGCGTCTCGCCGCACCGGAGGTCGAGATGGCGGCGCAGCGCCTGGAAGGCCGTCAGCCCGGCGGCCGGAAGGCCCGCGGCCTGCCGCCAGGACAGGGCCGCCGGCTTGTGCGCCAGCGTGCGCACCGGCGCCGCTACGTACTCGGCGTAGGTGCCGCGGCCCAGGTGGTCCTCGCGGACGTACCCGACCACCTCGTCGCCGGGCGCGAACTCGGTGACGGAGCTGCCGACCCGTTCCACCACCCCGGCC
This sequence comes from Streptacidiphilus sp. MAP12-33, assembly GCF_041261265.1. Classification (NCBI taxonomy): domain Bacteria; kingdom Bacillati; phylum Actinomycetota; class Actinomycetes; order Kitasatosporales; family Streptomycetaceae; genus Streptacidiphilus; species Streptacidiphilus sp. MAP12-33. Next base: position 69,525 of record NZ_JBGCCA010000042.1, on the reverse strand, counting down.
AGGTCGCAGCCCATCACCATGGGGAAGCTGCGCTCGAACCAGTCGTCGATGTAGCCTTCGCGAATCTTCCAGTCCGCCGGGTTCACTCCGGCGGCCACGGTTCGGACCAGGACGAAGTCCGGGCCGACCTTGGGCAGCGGCAGGTCGAGCAACTCCAGCGCCGACGGACCGCCGTAGGCGCGGATGGCAACTGCCTTCATTCGAACTCCTCCTGATCCGGCGTCCCCGCCTCACTAGCAGGGCCCTGATGAGTAACCTAGTTCGAACCACGGTCAGCATGCAGGGCACACCGCGTGCCGGCCGGAATGACAGCACCCTGGTATTCATAAGGGCCTTGACATTAGGATCACCTGGTGACGACACTCATGCCGCAGGGGCCGGAGACCGCCGGGTTGCGCCCGCAGCTCGGCACTCTCATCAAACGGCTCTCCCACCTGGCGGCCAGGGTCACCACGAGCGCGCTGCAACCCAGCGGGCTCAACCCGGCCCAGCACGCGGCGCTGCGCCACATCCGCACCACCGGCGGATGTTCGGCGGCGGCGTTGGCCCGTCTGTGCGCGGTCAGCCCGCAGTCGATGGGACTGCTGCTCACCACGCTCGAACGGGAGGGACTGATCACCCGCACGCCTTCGGCCGTGCACCCGCGCGTCCTGGAGATCCGGCTGAGCCGGGCCGGGGCCCGCACGCTCCGGTCGGCCGACCGGAGTCTCGAGGCCGCCCTCGACGCGTTCGTCGAGATCCTCGGACCCGCCCACGCCGAGGCCCTCCAGGCCGGCCTGGACCGCGCCGTCACCGCGCTGACCAGGCCCTGACCCGGCGCCCCTCCGACCAGCTGAGGCCATGCTCACCCTCTCCGTCGCAAGCGGCATGTACCGCACCAACGTCCACGTCCTCGCCGAGGGCCCGGGCGCGGCGTGCGTCATCGTCGACCCCGGCCACCAGGCCTTCCAACCCGTTCTCGACCTGGTCGAGAAGCACCGGCTCACCCCGGAGGCGGTGCTGCTCACCCACGGTCACATGGACCACACCTGGGACGCGGCGCCGCTCGCCGACCACTTCGGCGTCCCGGCCTGGATCCACCCGGCCGACCGCTACCAGCTCGGCGCACCCGCCAAGGGACTCCCGGCCAACTGGCCCCAGGACGAGCTGGTGGACCACCCGAACCGGGAGCCCGCCGAGGTCCGGGCGCTGCCCGAACAGGAGGCAGAACTCCGGCTCGCCGGGATCGGGCTGACGGTGCTGCCCTCCCCCGGCCACACCGGCGGCTCGGTGATGTTCCTGGCCGAGGGCGACCGTCCGGTGCTGCTGTCCGGCGACACCCTGCTGGCCGGCGGCCCCGGCCGCTCCGACGCACCGGGCGGCAGCTCGACGGCGCTGCGCCGCTCCCTGCAACAGCTCGCTGCCCGGGTTCCGGCCGGGACCCGGCTGCTGCCCGGCCACGGACCGACCGCCGCACTGGCCGGCTGACCCGCCCCCGGCCCCACCCGGGCCCGCCCGGCGCGGGCCGACGCCGCCCGACACCACAACCCGAAGGACCATCCCATGCGCACAGTCCAGTTCAGCTCCGTCGGCGACCCGTCCGTGCTGGAGGTCGCCGAGGGCGTCGCTCCCGAGCCCGGCCCCGGTCAGGTCTCCCTCGACGTGAGCCACGCGGGCGTCAACTTCGCCGAGGTCATGTTCCGGCGCGGCCAGTTCCCGGTCGACCTGCCGCACCGGCCCGGCCTGGAGGCGGCCGGCACGGTGCGGGCGCTGGGCGAGGGCGTCACCGGCCTGAGCGCCGGCCAGCCCGTCGCGGCGCTGACCCTGGCCGGTGGCGGTCAGGCCGACGTGGCGATCGCCCCGGCGGAGCACGTCGTCCCGCTCGACGGCACGCTCGCGGGCCTGGACCCGGCACTCGCCGCCGGCGCGCTCGCCAATGTCGCGACCGCCTACGGCGTGCTCACCTCCGCCGGACGCCTCGCGCCCGGTGAGACGGTCGTGGTGCTGGCCGCCGCCGGCGGCGTCGGCACCGCGGCCGCGCAGCTGGCCCGCAGGCTCGGTGCCCGCGCGGTCATCGGCGCCGCGAGCACCCCGGCGAAGGCCGGCTACGCGGCCCGCTTCGGCTACGACGCGGTGGTGGGCTACGAGGAGCTGGCCGCCGAGATCGACCGGCGGACCGACGGCGCCGGCGCGGACCTGGTCCTCGACTCGGTCGGCGGCGCCTACCGCGAGCGGATCACCCCGATGCTCGGACTCTTCGGCCGGCACGTCATCTTCGGCAACGCCGCCCAGGACGACGTCTCCTTCGAGGGCAACCACGTCTGGTACCACAGCAGTTCGCTGACCGGATACAACCTGGGCGGCGTGGCCCACCGCGCGCCCGCGCTGCTCCGTGACTACCTGGAGTCCGCGCTCGCCTCGGTGGCCGGGGGCAGCGTCTCCGTCGACCTGACCGTGCTGCCCATCCAGGACGTTGCCAAGATCCACGAGCTGCTGGAGAGCCGCGCCTCCACCGGCAAGTACGTCCTCGACCTCCGCCGCTGACCCCCTCCCGACCCCGGAAGGAACCTGTCGTGAAACTGACCCGTGAGCTCGGCCTGGCGGCCGTCACCGCGTACTTCCCCACCGCCCGCCAGGGGGCGGAGGAGGCGATGGCCCTCGGACTGGTGGACGCGGAGGACGCCGAGACCCTCGGCAGGCCGGAGCTGCCGGTCTCCGCGGATCTCGCTCCCCCGGAGATGGCCGTCGCGGCAGGGCGGCAGGCCCTGGAGGAGGCCGGTGTGGATCCCGCCAGGGTGGGCCTGCTGGTGCACTCCTGGATGCACCACCAGGGCCACGACATCTGGTCCGCGCCCCACTACGTCGCCCACCAGCTCGGCGCGGAGCGAGCCCAGCCGGTCGGCGTCCAGCAGCAGTGCAACGGCGGGGTGGCCGCCCTGGAGACCGCCGCCGCGCGGCTGCTGGTGGACCCCTCGATCGACCACGCACTGGTCACCACGGGCGACCGGTTCGTGGAGCCGGGCTGGCGACGCTGGACGTCCGACTACGGCATCGCCTTCGGCGACGCGGCCACCGCCCTGCTGCTGCACGAGCGCGACGACGAGACGGACATGTTCACGCTGAGCGGCATCGCCATCGCCGCTGCCCCCGAGTTGGAGGAGATGCACCGCGGCGACGACCCCTTCAGCACCGACACCCGTCCCGACGGCGAACACGCGGACCTGCGCCGCCGCAAAAAGGCGTACCTCGCCCGTCGGGGCATCGAGGGCTTCGCCAAGGCCGGCGCGCTGAAGCTGCGCCAGGTCGTCACCGAGTCCCTGGCGGACGCCGGACTGGAGCCCGACGACCAGCGCATCGCCTGCGTCGCCCTGCCTCGGCTCGGCCGCAAGACGATCACGGACATCTACGCCCCGGCCGTCGCCGCGATCACCGGCGCGCCCGTGCACGACTACGGCCACACCGGCCACCTCGGCACCGGCGACGCGGCCGCCAGTCTCGCCGAGTTCCGGCAGCGCCGTCTGGTGCCCGCCGGGCAGTACGGCGTGGTGCTCACCGCGGGCGGCGGCTTCACCTGGTCCTCGATCGTGGTGCGCACCCCGGAGCGCTGACGCACCGGGCCGTCATCGGCTGAGCGGTCATCGGGCTGAGCGGTCGTCGGCCGAGCTCGGTCGCAACGGCCCGGTCGCAACGGCCCGACCGCAACGGCCCGGCCGAACGCCGCCCGGGCCCTTCTCCGCGCGCACTCCGCGCTGGCACGCTGGAGCCATGCGCGCTCGGGGGAAAGTGCAGTCGGTCCTACCGCCGTTCGCGGCCGCTCCGGTCGCGGCGATCGCCACCGCGGTCGCCGCGCTGCTGCTCGCGCTGTCCGGCCGGTACGGGTTCCATCGCGACGAGCTGTACTTCCTGCTCGCCGGGCACCATCTCGCCTGGGGCTACCCGGACCAGCCGCCACTGACGCCGTTGCTGGCGAGGCTGGGCGCGGACCTCTTCGGCGCCACCCCGACCGGGATCCGCGTCGTACCGGCCCTGCTCGCCGCCGGGGCAGTCGCGCTGACCGCGCTGATCGCGCGCGAGCTCGGCACCGAGCGGGACGGGCAGGTGCTGGCGGCTGCCGCCGCCGCCTGCTCCGGCTTCCTGCTGGGCAACGGGCACCTGCTCTCCACCGCGACCTTCGACCTGGCCGCCTGGCTGGTGATCGCGCTGCTGACGCTGCGCCTGCTGCGCACCGCCGGAACACCGGGCGCGGCGCGCTGGTGGCCGCTGCTCGGCCTGGCGGTCGGGATCGCGGCGCTGAACAAACTCCTGGTGCTCGTCCTGGTGCCGGTCCTGGTGGCTGCGGCGCTGACGACGGGCCCGCGCGGACGGTTCCTGCCACGGCCGCGGGAGCTGCTCGGCCCGCTGACCGCGCTGCTCGCGGCCCTGCCGTTCGCCGTGCCGGTGCTGTGGTGGCAGGCCGCGCACGGCTGGCCCGAACTGGCGGTCGGCCACAACATCAGCGCGGCCCAGGGGCTGGGTGGGCGGCTGGTCGCGATCCCGCTCCAGCTCCTGCAACTGTCGCCACTGCTCGCACCCTTGTGGATCGCGGGCCTCAAGCGGCTGCTGTGCGAGGAGCAGCTGCGCTGGGCCCGCCCGGTCGCGGTGACCTGGCTGCTGCTCTGCGCGCTGGTACTCGTCGGCGGTGGCAAGGGCTACTACCCGATCCCGCTGCTGTACGCGGTCACCGCCGCCGGGTGTGCGCCCTTCGCTCACTGGTTGCGCCACAGGCGCGGCAAGCTGGCGTTGCTCCTCGGCGCCATGCTGCTCACCAGCGCGCTCGCGGCGCTGCCGGTGCTGCCTGCCTCCGCGCTGACGGTCCCGATGGCGGTCGACCCCGACATCGGCGAGGAGGTCGGCTGGCAGGAGCTCACCGCCGCGACGGCCACCGGCTGGGCGGCGATCCCGCCCGCCGAGCGGGCCCACGCGGTCGTGCTCACCGCCAACTACGGTGAGGCCGGGGCCATCGCGCACTACGGCCCCGCCCTCGGCCTGCCCATGCCCTACTCCGGGCATATGGGCCTGTGGTTCTGGGGCCCTCCACCGACCGCGGACGACGGACCGGTGCTGCTGGTCCACCCCGCCCACTCCCCCGCGCTGGAGCAGCACTTCCGGGACTGCCGCCCGGTCGCACGCGTCGACAACGGGCACGGCACGCCGAACATGGAGCAGCACGCGGCGGTCGTCCTCTGCGCGGGCCCGGATCGTTCGTGGGCTGCCCTCTGGCCGCTGCTGCGCAGGTACTGAACCGGTACAGACCGAGGTGCGCGCGGAGGTACTGACCAGGCGCCTCGCGGCGCTACGATGCGCCGCGGAACGGGCCGCGCCGCGGCCCGGTGGAGCGCTGGGGGGGTCGGCGGTGTTCTGGATCGGTGTGGTCCTGTGGTGTCTCGTCGGCGGTGAGCTCGGGGCCCTGACGCACGGCGCGACGAACCTCGGCAGCGGCGGTGGCGTCGTGGAGTTCGTGCTCGGCATCAACCTGGTGCCGTGGACGGCGCTCGTCGCCGGGGGGCTGCTGAAGGCCGGCAGCCGCAGGCGCGCCGGACTCGACGTGAAGGGCCCGACCGAGCGGGCGCTGGCCCGGGTGGAGTCCTCGCGGGCCGTGAGCGAGGGGCCCGACCACCTGCTGCGGCTGGACCTGACCGTGGTGCCCGAGGGCCGGCCCGGATACCGGGTGGACGCCCACGCCCGGGTGAACGTCATGGACCTCGCGCACTGGGAGGCGGGGCGGACCGTCGTCGTCGACTACGACACCACGCACCCGTGGCGGGTCACCCCGTTGGTCCACCCCGACGGCGCGTGGACGGGCCGCGCCGCGCTCGCGCGGATCGACAGCGCGCCCACCACGTCCCGGGTGAGCGAGCCGCCGGCGGGCCGCGGCAGCCTCCGCGTGTACTGGCTGCTACCGCTGCTCGTCGGCGCGGCCGCCTACCTGCTGCCGGCCGTCCTGGCGTAGCGCCGCCAGAGCACCAGGACGACCGGCGCGGCGAGAAGGGAGAGGGCGAGCACCGAGTAGGACTCCCCCTGCGCGGCGGCCTCCGCGGCGGCCTCCGCGGCGGTCCAGCGGTACTCCAGGTCGTGGTGGTTCGGCAGGAACCAGATCACGCCGGAGGGGATGACACCCAGCGCGTCGGTGTTGCGCGGCCGCGCGGCGAAGAAGAGCACCCCGGCCGCCAGGGCGACCCAGAGCGGGCGCGAGCGCCGGGTCAGCGCGGCATCGGCAAGCAGCACCAAGCCCGGGACCACCCAGACCCAGTGGTGCGACCAGGAGATGGGCGAGCCGAGCAGCCCGGTGACGGCCCTGGCCGGCACGCCGAGCAGCTCCCGCCCGGCGCGGTGCTGCCGGGTGGCGACCCACATGCCGAGCGCGGTGCCCAGCGCCGCGACACCGCCCACACCGCCTGGACCTGGCTGCCGCCGTGCAGCGCGCGGTCGATCAGGCCGTGCAGGGACTGGGCGCGCCCCTCACCCCGGCGGCCCGCTCTCGGCAGGCCCTAGGCTGCTCACCATGGACGACTCCGCGTGGGCGACGATCGCAGAGCTGAACCACTGGCTCACCAAGGACAGCGAGCTGCCGGCCGAGACTCAGAAGATCCTGCAGATTCTGAAGATCACCGAGGAGGCCGGCGAGGTCGCCGAGGCGGTGATCGGGGCCACTGGCCAGAACCCGCGCAAGGGCTTCTCGCACGGCTGGGACGACGTGGAGAAGGAGCTCTGCGACGTCATCATCACCTCGATGGTCGCGTTGACCCGTCTCAACCCCGAGGCGGGGCTGGTGTTCCGCCGCGAACTGCGGCGGGTCGCAGCGCGCGCGCTCGGGCCGTCGTGATGACGGCGGAGGGCTCGCAGCCGTAGCGCAGCACCGAGGCGACCGCGCGCACCGCCGCGCGGTCGCGGGAGACCCGCAGCAGGCCGCGGCGCGGCAGGCACAGCTCCGCGGCGGCCCAGTCCGGCAGCAGGTCCACCGCTCCGGCCACGAGAACCCGCAGCGCGAGGCCCCGGAACCGGTCGCGGACCAGCGCGCCGGGCGTGAGCAGGAACTCGACGGCGGCCAGCGCCGCCTCTCCGGCGGCGAGTTGGGGCCGGACCTCGCGCAGGTACGCCCGCACCTCGTCGAGCGAGCGCGGCACGCCAGTCGCACCGAGCGACTCGGCGACGCGGCCGTACTCGTCGAAGTACCGGTCCTGCTGATCCCGCGTCAGCGGGGTCGGGGCATAGCGCTGGTAACCCGCGAGAAAGCACGCGGTCTCGGCGACGTGCACCCAGCGCAGCAGCTCGGGATCGGCGGCGTCGTAGGGCCGGCCGTCGGGGGCGACACCCCGGACGTGGTCGTGGACGCGGCGGACCCGCTCGATCGCCGCCTCCGCCTCGGCCGTGGAGCCGTAGCTGGTGACGGTGACGAAGCCCGCCGTCCGGTTGAGGCGGTCGATCGGGTCCTCGCGGTAGCGGGAGTGCTGGTCGACCCCGGCCATGGCGAGCGGGTGGAGCGATTGGAGCATCAGCGCGGCGAGGCCGCCGGTGAACATGCCGGGGATGTCCCCGTGGACCAGCCAGACCACGCTGTCCGGCCCGAAAAGGCCCGGGTCGCCGTCGGGACGGTCGTAGCGGCGGTAGTCGAGGCCCTGGCCGTGGACCGTGGCGTAGACCTGGCGTCGGATGGACTGACGTATGCGCACGTCTCCCTCCTACCCGAAAGATCAAAGGTTAGCCAGGTGACATGCAAGGGAAAGATAAGCAAACAACCAGATGTGCCTTGTGATGCCCGGCACTCAAGATAGCTATGTACCATTCTGCCCGATTTGTCGCTTTGCTTATCAGCTGAGGCACATGCGATAGTCGGTGACCGGAACGCCTCCGACCCGAGCGCGTCCGACGCCCGCGCGGCACCACCCCCTCGGCCGCGCAGCCGAATGCAGGGGCCCCTTGATCCAACGAGATTACGGGGCCCCGCATTTTCTCTCGCTCGCCATGCCACCCGCTATGCCACCGCGACGCGCGTCCGCAGCTCGAACCAGACCGACTTGCCCCGCGACAGCACGTCCACGCCCCAGCGGTCGGCCAACTGGTCCACCAGGCACAGGCCGCGCCCGGACTCGTCCTCGGGATCGCCCTTGATCAGACAGGGCAGCGCCCGCGAGGGGTCGCGCAGCTCGACCCGGATCCGCCCGGAACCGCGGAGCACGCGCAGGACGAAGGTGCGCCCGCCGGTGTGCCGGACCGCGTTCGCGACCAACTCGGCCACCAACTGCTCCGCCACCTCACCATGCCCGCCCAGTCCCCAGGACTCCAGGGCGGACAAGGTGAGCCGACGGGCGCGAGCGGTGACGCCCGGGGCGGCGACTAACGCAGCCCCGTCACCCTCGGGCGAGAGCAGTCTGGCGAGACTTCGGAGCTCCTCGTCCAGCCCGCTCGACCCCGCGATGTCGACCAGCCCCGACCGCTCGTCGATCACGCTCTGCTCCCGAACCGCTTCACCCTGTACTGCCATGCCCCCATGATGGCGCGTCAGAGAGCCCTGCGGGAGCGCATTCGCCAAAAAATCATCTATTGCTTCGGGCATATGCCAAATTGCTTTGCATACGCGCAGGTCAACCAAGTGGAGCCCGTCGAGCCGCTTGGGAGGGCGGCTCGGACGGGCTCCGGACGACCGCGTGGATCAGTTGAACTTGGCCTTACCAGGCCCCTGTTCGACGAAGCTGCTCATGCCGATCGCGCGGTCCTCCGTCGCGAAGAGCCCGGCGAAGAGGTTCCGCTCGATGGTCAGGCCGGTGTCGAGGTCGGACTCCAGCCCGCGGTCCACGGCCTCCTTGGCGGCGCGCAGCGCGTACTGCGGGCCGGCGGCCAGCTTGGCGGCCCAGGCGTGGGCGGTGGCGAAGACCTCCTCCGCCGGGACGACGTAGTCGGCCAGGCCGATCCGCAGCGCCTCCTCGGCGTCGACCATGCGGCCGGTGAAGATCAGGTCCTTGGCCTTGGCCGGGCCGACCAGGCGGGCCAGGCGCTGGGTGCCGCCGGCCCCCGGGATCAGGCCCAGCAGGATCTCCGGCTGGCCGAACCTCGCGTCGTCCGCCGCCACCCGGATGTCCGCACAGAGCGTCAACTCGCAACCGCCGCCGAGGGCGTAGCCCGTCACCGCCGCCACGACCGGCTTCGGGATCCGGGCCACCGCGTCGAACGCACCCTGGAGGTCCGGGCCGCGCTCCACCATGTCGGTGTAGCTCATGCGCTGCATCTCCTTGATGTCAGCGCCGGCCGCGAAGACCTTCTCGCCGCCCCAGAGCACCACCGCGCGCACGTCCGCCCGGCGGGTGACCTCCTCGGCCACCTCCTTCAGCTGGTCCTGCATCGCGACGTCGAGGGCGTTCATCTTCGGCCGGTCGAGCCGGATCACGCCGACGCCGTGCTCGTCGACCTCGAGCCTCACGAAACGGTCCATCTGTGTGCCTCCCTGGCGGGCGTTGAGTGAACCGATGTTAACGCGAGCGGGCCACCGCGAACGCGGTGGCCCGTATCACAGAGGAGTGCTGCGGATCAGTTGGACGTCCAGGACGACCAGCTCATGTTCCAGCCGTTCAGGCCGTTGTCCGGCTGCACGATCTTGTCGGGGGAGTTGACCACCTGGACCACGTCGCCGAGCAGCGAGTGGTTGTAGAACCACGCCGCCGGCATGCCCGGGTCGCCGCCGCCCTGGACGTCCTGCAGGCCCACACAGCCGTGGCTGGTGTTCTCGCTGCCGAAGACCGAGGCCGGGCGCCAGTAGTTGCCGTGGATGAAGGTGCCGCTGGTGGTCAGCCGCATCGCGTGCGGGACGTCCTTGATCCGGTAGGCGTTGCCCAGACCGACCGTCTCCGAGTTCATGTCCTCGGTGGGGTCCTTCTCGATGATCACCATCTTGCCGTTGTACGTCGTGTGGCCCGGGTCGCCGAGGCTGGCCGGCAGCTTCTTCAGCACCACGCCGGGCGCCTTGTAGATGGTGAGGGTGTGCGCGTCGTTGTCGGCGACGCTGACCTGGTAGCGGCCGATCTCGAAGCTGACGTCCTTGTTCTGCTTGCCGTAGCCCTGCTGACCGGTGCGCACGCCGTCGAGGTGCAGGTGCAGGGTGACCTTGGTGCCCGGCGCCCAGTACTGCTGGGGGCGGAAGTCGACCCGGGTGTCGCTGAACCAGTGGCCCTCGACGTCCACGTTCGGGTCGGCGGTGACGGTCACGGCCTTGAGGACGGAGGCCTTGTACGCGTCGGCCACGGCGGAGGTGAAGTTGAGCGAGACCTCCATGCCGACGCCGTAGGTCGCGCCCGCGTCGACGTTGTAGTTGGCGACGTTGGTCGCCGAGGGCGTCAGCGTGGTGAAGCTGGAGCGGTCGGTGACGCTCCGGCCCTGGGTGTCGGTGGCGGTGGCCACGACGCTGTACTTGGTGCCGGTGTGCAGGGCGGCGGCCGGGGTCCAGCCACTGCCGTCGCCGGATATGGAGCCGTCGACGGTGCTGCCGTCGTCACCGGTCACGGCCACCTGCGTCAGCTTGCCCTGCGCGGCGCTGACCTTGAGGGTGTCGCTGGTGTCGACCCCGGTCGAGCCGTTCGCCGGCAGGATCGTCACGGTGGCCGCGGAGTTGGCCTCCGCCGAGGCGCTCGCGCCGGCTCCCGCTCCGGCGCTCCCCCCGGAACGGTCCTTGGCCGCGCCGGCCCCCCCACAGGCGCTGGCCGCGAGTATCGCCGCGCTGGTCGCCATCCCGAGCAGAACCCGCCGAACCCTGCTGTGCGCGAACAACCCTGTCTCCCCTCCCCGGACCGACCCGTATGTCCCTTTACGGGGCCTCCGCGAGGATATCCCGCGGACCTGAGTACTCCCGGAGAACCAGACGCCCGAGGCCCTGGGAAAGGTTGCAACGAGCAGTCAGTCGCACGCCGGCGGTTACGCCGTCGCCGTCCACTGCTTCCAGGTCATGTTCCAGCCGCTCATGCCGTTGTCGGAGGAGACCTGGTCGCCGCCGCCGGTGACCTGGACCACGTCGCCGATCATGGAGTGGTCGAAGAACCAGCCCGCCGGGGTCGATCCGGACTCGCCGCCCGGGACGTCGTACAGGCCGATGCAGCCGTGGCTGGTGTTGACCCGCCCGAACACCGACGCCGGACGCCAGTAGACGCCGTGCACGAAGGTGCCCGAATCCGTCAGGCGCATCGCGTGCGGGACCGCGGGGATGTCGTACTCGCTGCCGAGGCCGACCGTGTGCGAGTCCATCCGGGTCACCTGGTCCTGCTCGGAGATGACCATGATCCCGTCGTAGGTGGAGTGGCCGGGGCCGCCCGCGGAGATGTAGAGCGTGCGCAGGGTCTGGCCGTCGCGGACCACGGTCAGGGTGTCCGCGTCGGTGTCCGCCGTGCTGATCTGGCGGCGGCCGATCGTGAAGCCGATGCTCTTGTCCTGGGTGCCGTAGACGCCGGGCGCGCCCTCGACATGCTTGAGGTGGAGGCCGAGGGTGACCTGCGTCCCCGGGGTCCAGTACGTCGAGGGCCGGAAGTCCACCCGCTGCGAGTCGAACCAGTGCGCCACCACCGGTACGGCCGGCTTCGCGGTGACGGTGAGCGCCTTCAGCACCGCGGCCCGGTCCGCGATCGGGCGGTTGAAGCGGATCTGCACGATGAAGCCGACGCCCACGGTGCTGCGGTCCACCGCGTTGTAGAAGCCGATGAAGGTGTTCTTCGGCACGAAGGTGGTGAACGCGGCGTGCTTGGCGGCCTGCAGGCCGTCCTTGTCCACGGCCAGCGCGTCCAGCGTGTAGCGGGTCTCCGGCAGGAGCTTGGCGGAGGGCGTCCACCTGCTGCCGTCCGGCGTGACCGCGCCGGGGATCTCGTTACCGTCGGCGTCCTTGAGGTGGACCGCGGTGAGGCGGCCCGCCCGGACCTGGGCGAAGACGCCCCCCTGCGCGGGCACCTCCGCCGCGCCGTCGCCCGGGGTGAGCGTGACCTGGGCCGCCGAGACGCGCGCCGCGTCCGAGCTGGAACCGGAGGAGCCGCCCGAGCAGCCGGTCACCAGCAGCCCGACCACCAGGCCGGGGAGCAGCACGGCCCTCCCCGCTCGCTTCACTCGCCCCACCCACGCACCCACGGCCACACTCCTCGCTCGCCATTGCTCCGCGTGGATCAACGAGACCGGAAGGGGGACGACACGGGCATTCGGGTCGGGGCGGGGCTGTTGATGGTGCAACCACCTGCTGGTGGGGAACCTATCCGTAAGCCGGGGGATCGGGACGTCCGCCGGGGACGGGGAGGTGCTGTCGATGGCGTTGCCCACGGAGCTGCGTCTGCCTCGCGAGGAACCGGAGGAACCGGAGGGCACACAGGGATCGCGCGGGCGGCGGACCGAGCCGGGCGCCGACGCGGAGAAGGCCGCCCCGCACGTCCTCCCGGGGAGCTGGCAGCCGCTCGGGGCCCGCTACCACGTGGGCGCCGACGGCCGGCCCGGCACCAACTTCGCCGTCTGGGCGGGCGGCGCGGAGGAGGTGGAGCTCTGCCTCTTCGACGAGGAGGACCACGAGACCCGGCTGCCGCTGCGCGAGCAGACCTTCCAGGTCTGGCACGGGCACGTGCCCGGCGTCGGGCCCGGCACCCGGTACGGCTTCCGCGTCCAGGGCCGCTGGGACCCGTGGACGGGCGCCCGCTGGAACCCGGCCAAGCTGCTGCTCGACCCGTACGCACGGGCGGTCGACGGCCCGTTCCTGCTGCACGACGCCGTCTACGGCCACGTCCGGGCCTGGCCCGAGGGAGACGTCGCGGACACCGTCCGGGACAACCGGGACTCCGCCCGCTACGTGCCCAGGTCGGTGGTCGTGCACGACACCGAGGACTGGTCGCAGGACCGGCGGCCGAAGACGCCGTGGGCCGACACCGTCCTGTACGAGCTGCACGTGCGCGGCTTCACCCGGACCATGCCGGGCATCCCGCCGGAGCTGCGCGGCACCTACGCCGGGCTGGCGCACCCCGCCGCCCTGGAGTACCTGACCGGGCTCGGCGTCACCGCCGTCGAACTGCTGCCGGTGCACCAGTTCGCCGACGAGGAGCACCTGGTGAAGCGCGGCCTGCGCAACTACTGGGGCTACAACAGCATCGGCTACTTCGCCCCGCACGGCGGCTACTCCGCGAGCGGCACGCGCGGCGGCCAGGTCGCCGAGTTCAAGCGGATGGTCCAGGCGCTGCACCGGGCCGGGATCGAGGTGATCCTCGACGTCGTCTACAACCACACCGCCGAGGGCGGCGAGGGCGGGCCCACCTGGTCCTTCCGCGGCCTGGACAACGCCGGCTACTACCGGCTCCAGCCGCACAACCGCCGCGCCTACGCCGACTTCACCGGCTGCGGCAACACCCTGGACGCCACCGCGCCGCAGGCGCTGCGGCTGATCACCGACTCGCTGCGGTACTGGGTCACCGAGATGGGCGTCGACGGCTTCCGCTTCGACCTGGCCAGTGTGCTGGCCCGCACCGGGTTCGACGTCGACATGCGCGCGCCGTTCCTCTCCGCGGTCTTCCAGGACCCGGTGCTGAGCCGGGTCAAGCTGATCGCCGAGCCGTGGGACGTGGCGCTCGGCGGCTACCAGGTCGGCAGCTTCCCACCCCTGTGGACGGAGTGGAACGACCGCTACCGCGACACCGTCCGCGACTTCTGGCGCGGCGCCCGCCCCGACGTGCGCGAGCTCGGCTACCGCCTGGCCGGCTCCTCCGACCTCTACCAGCGGGCCGGGCGGCGGCCGTTCGCCTCGGTCAACTACGTCACCGCCCACGACGGCTTCACCCTGCGCGACCTGGTCTCCTACGACGGCAAGCACAACGAGGCCAACGGCGAGGACAACCGCGACGGCACCGACGACAACCACTCCTGGAACCACGGCGCGGAGGGCCCGACCGACTCCCCCACCGTCAACGCCCTGCGCCGCCGGCAGCTGCGGAACCTGATGGCCACGCTGCTGCTCTCGACGGGCGTGCCGATGCTCGTCGCGGGCGACGAACTGGGCCGCACCCAGGGCGGCAACAACAACGCCTACTGCCAGGACAACGAGACCAGCTGGATGGACTGGTCGCTGCTGGACCGCGGCGAGTGGCAGCAGCTGCGCGCGCTGACGGCCCGGCTGATCCGGCTCCGGCGCGAGCACCCGGTACTGCGGCAGCGCGCGTTCTTCTCCGGCCGCCCGGCGCATCCCGGCGGCCTGCCGGACCTCACCTGGTTCCGCCCCGACGGCGAGGAGATGACCGAGGCCGACTGGTACGCCCCCGGCGCGACCCTCGCCATGCTGCTGTCCGGCGACGACCTCACCGAACGCGACGCCTGCGGCGACCCGGTCCGCGACGACAGCTTCCTGCTGGTCCTGCACGGCCACCACCGGGGCATCCGGTTCACCCTTCCGGGCCTGCCGTGGGCACGCTGCTACGAGACGGTCGTCGACACCTGCGACGAACAGCAGACCTCCCCGCACGGCCCCCACACCCGCGCGGGCGAGACCCTCACCGTCCCGGGACGGTCACTGCTGCTGCTACGGGTCTGCGCACTTGCCACGGACGCAGCGCTGTCCGGGGGCGCGGGGAATCCTGCGCGCGGTTGCACCATCCAGGGGCGCGAGGAACCGCGCGAGTGACCCACCCCGGCGGATGGCCCCGCGCGCACGGGATCCTGCCGCACAGGGTGGCTTGTCGCGCCCACGCAGGGAGCACCTCCGGGGCACCTCCCGGCCGAAGGCCGGGGGAGGAGCCGCGCGTGTCACGGCCTCGCGCCCCTGGCCGGGTGCACGTGACCCAGCGCTTGAACCGATCCCGTTCCGCGGGCGTACTGGAGGTATGGACTCCGCGCCGACCCCCGACTCGGCCTTCCTCGCCGCGCTGTACGCGCGGTACGGACGGTCGGTGCTGGGGCACGTCCTGCGGCTGGTCCACGGGGACTACCAGCGGGCCGAGGACCTGACCCAGGAGACCTTCCTGCGGGCCTGGCAGCACCGGGACGCGCTGGACCTGGACAGGGCCGCGCCCTGGCTGCACACCGTCGCGCACAACCTCACGGTCTCGGCCTTCCGCCGGGCCCGCGCCAGGCCGGCCGAGGCGCCTTTACCGGACGACGACGGGGCCGGGCTCACCGATCCGGGCGGCGAGGCGGAACTGGACCGGATGCTGGAGCGCTGGCAGCTGCTGGACGCCATGCGCGGGCTCCGCGCCGAGCAGCGCGAGGTGCTGATCGAGGTCTACTACCTGCGCCGTAGTGTCCAGGAGACGGCCGAACACCTGGGCATACCGCCAGGGACGGTCAAATCCCGGTGCTACTACGGACTGCGGGCCCTGCGGAACGTTCTGGAGGAGAGAGGAGTGACATCCCGATGACGACATGCCAGGAGAGCGTCCAGCTCGGCGCCTACCTGCTCGGGGCCCTCGATCCCGAGGAGCGCGCCACGCTGGAGGCGCACATCGCGGGGTGCGCCGACTGCCAGGCGGAGCTGCTCGGCATGGCTCCGCTGCCGGGCCTGCTGCGGCGGACCCCGTTCGAGGAGCTCGACGAGACCGCCGAGGCCGCGCAGACGCTCACCGCGCCGCACCCGGCGCCGCCGCCCGCACCCACCGCGGCCCCGGTGCGTCCCGCGTCTGCCGACCGCCCCGCGCGCTCCACGCCGTCGCACCGGCGGCCGCGACGCCGGGCGCTGGTGGCGGCCGGGGTCGCGCTCGCAGGCGCGGCAGCCGCGGTCGGCGCATGGGTGTACGTGGGGGGCGCACGTCCGGGCACCGCCACGCCGACCGCCGCCGGCACGACGGTCAGCGCGGTCGACGCGCAGACGCACGTCACCGCGACGGCCGCGCTGACCCCGGAGAACTGGGGCACGCAGGTCCAGCTCAAGCTGGGCAACCTGCCCTCCGGGATCACCTGCCGGCTGGTCGTCCACGCCCGGGACGGACGCGTCGAGACGGCCGGAACCTGGGGGTCCGGATACAGCGTCGCAACCACCGTGCCGGCCTCCACCTCCATCGGTTCGTCCGACATCGCGGGCATGGACGTGGTCGACGGGAGCGGAAATGTCCTGGTTCAGCTGCCCGGCTGAGCCAGGTGGCGCGGTTGTGACCATGTAAGGGGCGGAAATTGGGATGAGGGCTGTCAGCCCCTCCGTCTACAGTCCGAAAGGTGTCGACGCAGCCGCAAGCCCCCACCACCCCTCGCCAACCCCCACCGCAGCACAGCGCGATCCGCTCGTTGCTGCGGCTGTGGCCGTACGTCCGGCCGATCCGATGGTTCCTGCTGGGTTCCACGGCGGCCGCGCTGCTCGCCTCGCTCTCGGCGCTGGTCATCCCCCTGGTGCTGAAGAACATCGTCGACGGACCGGTCGCCCACCGCGACAGCTCCGGCCTGTGGCAGCAGGGCGTGCTGCTGCTGGTCCTCGGCCTGCTGGAGGCGGGCCTGTTCGGCATGCGCCGCTGGCTGGTCGCCCGCCCGCTCGCGGGCGTCGAGCGGCGGATGCGGGCGGATCTCTACAGCAGGCTGCAGCGGCTGCCGGTCTCCTTCCACGACCGCTGGGCCTCCGGCCAGCTGCTGTCGCGCGCCACGTCGGACATGTACACCATCCGGCTCTTCCTGGCCTTCCCGCTGATCTTCCTGATCGTCAACTCGATGGTCTTCCTGACCGGGATCGGCATCATGTTCAGCCTGGACTGGCAGCTCGCGCTGATCACGGTGCTCCCGGCCGCGCCGCTGATCATCCTGTGCTCCTGGTTCGAACGCCGGTACTCGGCCGCCGCCCGCCTCTCCCAGGACCAGAACGGCGACCTCGCCACCGTGCTGGAGGAGTCGGTGCTCGGCATCCGCATCCTCAAGTCCTTCGGCCGCCACCGCACCATGGCCGCCCGCTACCGGGCCCAGGCCGAGCTGCTGCGCGGCACCGAGCTGAGGAAGGCACGGCTGCTGGCCGACCTGTGGGCGGTCATCGTCGGCCTGCCCGAGCTGGCGCTCGGCGTCTCGCTGGCCGTCGGCGTCGTCCAGGTCGCCCACGGCAGCAGCACGGCGGGCACGCTCGTCGGCTTCCTGTCCACCGCGCTGTCGCTGCGCTGGCCGGTGGAGTCGCTGGGCTGGCTGCTGGCCTACAGCAACGAGGCCGCCACCGCGACGGATCGTTTCTTCGAGGTCCTGGACACCCGCCCGGCCGACGCCGAGGACGCCGCCCTTCCCGCCGCCCCCGGGGAGCGCACCGAGCGCGACGGCATCCGCCTCGCCGGCGTGCGCTTCCGCTACCCGGACGCCCCGGCCGGCTCGCCGGACCTGATCGCCGGCCTCGACCTGCACATCCGCTCCGGCGAGACGATGGCCCTGGTCGGCCTCACCGGCAGCGGCAAGACCACACTGACCGCGCTGCTGCCCCGCCTCTACGAGATCGACGGCGGCCGGATCACCCTGGACGGCCGGGACATCCGCGAGATCCCGCGCGAGCGGCTGCGCGAGCTGGTCTCGATGGCCTTCGAGGAGCCCACCCTCTTCTCCGCCTCCGTCAGCGAGAACGTGCTGATGGGCGCGCCGGAGGCGTCCCCGGAGGCGCTGGACCGGGCCCTGGACGTGGCCCAGGCCCAGTTCGTCCGCACGTTGCCGGAGGGCGTCGACACCGAGGTCGGCGAGCAGGGCCTGAGCCTGTCCGGCGGCCAGCGGCAGCGCCTCGCGCTGGCCCGCGCGGTCGTCGGCGCGCCGGACTTCCTGGTGCTCGACGACCCCCTCTCCGCACTGGACGTGCACACCGAGGCGCTGGTCGAGCAGGCGCTGCGGCAGGTCCTCGCGGACACCACGGCGCTGGTCGTCGCGCACCGGCCGAGCACGGTGCTGCTGGCCGACCGGGTGGCGCTGCTCGCCGACGGCCGGATCGCCGCCGTCGGCACCCATCACGAACTGCTGGAATCGAGCCCGGAGTACCGGGAGCTGATGTCGGGCGAACGAGCCGAGGACGGGAGCCTGGTGCGATGAGCGTCACCGAGACCGAGGAGAGCCGGGCCCTTGAGGAACAGGGCCCGTCACCGGACGCGCTCCTCCCCGAGGAGGACCGCGTCCCGCCCGCCGACGCGGCGGACGGCGAGGACATCCCCGTCCCGCCGGGCGCGCCCCGCGCGCTGCTGCGCTCCCTGCTCGGCCCGCACAAGGCGCGGGTCGTGCTGGCCATGCTGATGATCACCGTCCAGCAGGCCGCGCTTCAGGTCGGCCCGCTGCTGGTGTCCTACGCCATCGACCGCGGCATCCCCGCCCTGCGCGACCACGACGCGGGTCCACTCGTCGCGGTGACGGCCGGCTATCTCGGCTGCGCGGCCGTCGCGACGCTGCTGCAGCGCAGCTTCATCCGGCTGTCCGGGGTGGTCAACCAGGCGATCCTGCTGGAGATGCGCCGCCGGATCTTCCGGCACGCCCAGGCGCTCTCGCTGGACTTCCACGAGCGCTACACCTCGGGCCGCATCATCTCCCGCGCCACCAGCGACGTGGACACCGTGCGCGAGCTGCTCAACGAGGGCCTTCAGGAGCTGCTCTCGGTCGTCCTGTCGGTGTTCTACATCAGTGTGGTCCTGGTCGTCATGGACTGGCGGCTGGGCCTGGCCTCGCTGGCCTCGGCCGTGCCGATCTACCTGTTCACGCGCGGGTACCGGCGCCGCTCGCAGGTCATCTTCCGGCGCTCACGCACGGCGGTCGCCCAGGTCATCGTCCGGTTCACCGAGACGATGAACGGCATCCGCCCGGTCCAGGCCTTCCGCCGCGAGGCGGCGAACGACGCCGCCTTCGCCGTCTCGAACGGCACCTACGCCGACTCCAACGCCCAGGGGCTGCTGTCCATGGCGCGCTTCGTCGCCGCCTCGCGGGCCACCGCGAACGTCTGGATCACCGGCGTGGTGCTCTGGGGTGCGTACCTGGTCACCGAGGGCAGCCTGGAGCTGGGCGTGCTGGCGGCCTTCGTGCTGTACCTGCGGCGCCTGTTCGACCCGGTCGACCAGGTGGCGATGTTCCTGAACAGCTACCAGTCGGCGTCGGCGGCGCTGGAGAAGATCGCGGGTCTGCTGGCCCACGAGCCGTCCGTGCCGGAGCCGGCCGAGCCGGCCGGGCTGCCGGCCAAGACCGAGGACGCGATCCCGGGCCGCAGCGTCGACTTCGACGGCGTCGCCTTCTCCTACCGCACCGGCAAGCAGATCCTGCCCCGCTTCGACCTGCACGTCCCGGCCGGCCAGAGCGTCGCCGTGGTCGGCGCGACGGGCGCGGGCAAGTCCACGCTGGCCAAGCTGCTGGCCCGCTTCTACGACCCGACCGAGGGCCGGGTCACCCTGGACGGCGTGGACCTGCGCGAACTCCCCACGCCCGAACTGCGGCGCGGTGTGGTCATGGTGACGCAGGAGTCGTTCCTCTTCTCGGGCACGGTCGCGGAGAACATCGCGATCGGCCGCCCGGACGCGACGCGCGAGGAGGTCGAGTCGGCGGCCAAGGCCATCGGCGCCTACGACTTCATCGCCGAGCTCCCCGAGGGCTTCGACACCGACGTCCGCAAGCGCGGTGGCCGCATCTCCGCCGGGCAGCGCCAGCTGGTCGCCTTCGCCCGCGCTCTGCTGGCCGACCCGGCGGTGCTGATCCTCGACGAGGCGACGTCCTCGCTGGACGTCCCCGGCGAGCAGGCCGTCCAGCGCGCCATGGCCACGGTCCTGTCCGGCCGCACCGCGGTGATCATCGCCCACCGCCTCTCTACCGTGGAGATCGCCGACCGCGTCCTGGTCATGGACCAGGGCCACGTCGTCGAGGACGGCACCCCGTCCGACCTGATCGCCGGCACCGGCCGCTTCGCCAGCCTGCACCAGGCCTGGCGGGAGAGCCTGGTGTGACACGAGGGGGTGGTCCCATCGGGACCACCCCCTCGTCGTTCCACAGCCCGCTGGTCAGTAACGCACGGCCAGGTACAGCCAGCCGCCGGTGGCAGCCGCATCGGCCGAGTCGCCGGCCCAGGACCCCTGAAAGCGGAAAAGGTCGCCCTGCTGCGGGGGTATCAGCATCAGGATCTGGCTCACCGTGCCGTTGTCCGCGACCGAGTTCGGATTGTCCGAGACGGTGCGCCAGGCTCCCCGAACGTACTGCTGGAGCCGTATCCGCACGGTCAACTGCTGGTACTGCTGCCTCCGCGGCAGCACCGTGACGTCGAACTCCGGCTGCCCCCCACGGTGGTAGAGACGATAGAGGGTGCGACCGAGGTGGGTGCTGCCGTAGTAGCCCTTCAACGCCTCGGCCATGCCGGCGCGGACGCGAACCGTCCGGGAGATCCGGCCCGAGCCTCCGCCGGTGTCGGAGCCGGTCACCGTGAAGGTGGTGTTCTTCCACAGGTGGAAGTACTCGACGAGGTTGCCGTGAGCATCGACCTTGCCCCCCTTCACCACAGGCCGGCTGTCGCCCACCGACTGCGCGGAGACCGTAGCGCTGCCGCCCGCCGCTCCGACACGGACGGTGACCTTCGCCCAGGCGCCGTAGGCGTAGGTGGAGGCGTCGGTCGCCATCGAGACCGGCAGCGTCGTCTGCGAGGCGGCCGAGGCCTCGGTCACGGCGAACGGAAGGGTGATGCTCAGGAGACCGAGGAGCGCGGTGGCTCCTCGCACGGCAAAGCGGCGATGTTGCATGCGATTTCCCAGGGCGAGCGCGAAGGGTCAGGACTGAGTGCGGTACTGATCGAACGCGCGCACACTAGTGCATCGTCAACCTGTGCCGACGCCCGGCCCGGCCACGCACTCACCCGCGGGTGACGCGCAGCACCCCCGTCTCGGTGCCCTGGTAGAGGGTGCCGTCGGGGGCGGTCGTGCCGGTCATCTGGAGGGGGTCGTAGAGCAGGCCGAGGCCGATCCAGGAGCTGGAGCGCCGGGCGCCCGTCGCCGGGTCGACGGTGGCGTAGGAGTAGGACGCGAAGGTCTGCGCCCCGACGGTGCCCGTGGGGCCGCTGACGGTGAGGGTGTAGATGAGGCCGTCCGCCAGCGAGAGCCGGGGCAGGGCGGCGGACTTGACGTCGCTGTTCCAGACGAGGTGGCAGCCCGCGCCGTCCGGGTCGAGGTCGACGCGGCTCATGCCGCCGTCGAAGGAGGCCGAGGAGGGGACGCTCGCGGGGGCGCCGGCCGGGAGGGCCGGATACGGGTAGCCGTAGGTGTCGGTGACGAAGACGCTGCTGCCGGAGGCGATCACCGCGTCCTCGGTGCCGCTCGCGGGGTACTGGGTCAGCACGGGCGTGGCGCAGACGGGCGCCGGCCCGCCGTCGATCCGGTAGACGAGCAGGTTCTCGTGGGGCGCGGCGTTGTCGGTCAGGGCGACGTAACCGGTGCCGTCGCCGGGACCGAAGAAGCTCGGCGTCGCGCCCGTGCCCCAGCTGAGCTGACCGGGCTTGCGGCCCGGGCCGCGGTCGTAGGGGGCGCGCCAGTCGACGACGGGGGTGCCGTCCGCGGCCTCGCCGAGCAGGTAGAGGGCGTGGTCGGTGGCGACCGCGGTGTGGCCGGGGACGGTCGAGATGCTGTTCTCGACGCCCTCGCCGGTGGCGATCGTCCGCACCGCGCCGGTCGTGGTGTCCACGGTGCCGATCACGCCGGCCGCGGTGGCGAACCAGACCCGCCCGTCCCAACCGGGGCTGAGCCCGACGATGTCGTCCCCGGACGGAAGCGCGCCCGCGAGCGAGGTGGACTGATCCACCGTCAGGGACCAGGCACCGCCGCCGGTCCGGTGATGGCCGATCCGCAGCAGGTTGTCGTCGCCGTCCACGACGACGAGCGCGTTCGTGTTGTCGAGGTAGGCGTAGACACCGCCGAACAGGCTGCCCTTGGGCAGCGCCAGCGAGGCGAGGTCGGCGCCGCTGCCCGGATCGAGCAGGTGAACCGTCGGCGTCTGCCCGAAGATCGTGGTGCAGAGCGCGACCGGATAGCCGTCGCCGCCGATCACCACGGTCGGGCAGGCGGAGGCGAGGGCGGTGCGGCTCCAGCTGATCGCACCGCTGCCCGGGCCCGCGTAGGGCGTGGTGTCGCTGGAGGCGGAGTCGCCGTGCATGGTGGCCGTGCCGCTCGCGGCCGTGGCCGGGTTCTGGGGCGGCAGCGGACCGAACGCGGAGAGCGCGGCGACGGCCGCGAGCGTGGACAGGGTGATGCGCAGACGCATGGCGGGGTTTCCGTTCCTGTGGACAGGGATGGACGCCGCGCGGCCGCGCGTGTGGACGCGACGAGAGGGGCCGCTCGGCTCGGAAGAGAGAGGCGGCCCTCGTGAAGAACGACGAGGAGACGATGCAGGCCGCGTCAGCTGACGCGGCGACAACCCGTGGTGGTGGCAAGGCCATGGTCGACATGGCGGCGGCTCACCAGCAGGGTCATGGCGGTGACTCTAACGAACCGCTCCGGCGCCCACGAGACCACGACCACGGTCCGAGACGGCGACAAGCGGAACCCGCGGTGCCAGCATGAAGGGATGGGCAGACGGACGGATCCGACCGCGGCCGGGCGGCGTTCCCTCGGGTTCCTCGTCGACGAGGGCTGGAGCGGCCCGGTCGAGGTCCCCGGCGGGCTGGCGTACCGCGGGCACGGCCTGAGCGTGCGGTTCGTCGTCGAGGACGGACCGGCCCTGCTGCTCGGCCGGCCCGACGGGCCGAGCGCCACCCTCGCGGCCGTCTGGAACGCCTGCGGCCTCCCGGCCCCCGTCCCCCGCCCGCGCCTGGACGAGCTGACGCAGGCGCTGCGCACCGTGCTGCCGCACCTGCTCGGCCCGCACCGTGACGCCATCCTGCGCGACGCCGCGCGCGGCCTCAGACGGCTGGGGCCGCGCGCGGCACCGGAACAGCTCAGGAGTACAGCGGAGCGCCCTGGCGGACCAGACGCCAGCCGTTCGCGGAGAAGTCCTTCGGGTTGATCTCGCCCTTGGCCTTCACCCAGGCGATGATCGTGTTGCGGATCTCGTCCGAGGAGCTCCAGACCAGCTGCGCGTCGGCCACGTGCGGGAAGTTGCCGCCGCCGTTGGCACGGTAGTTGTTGACCGCCAGGACGAACTGGGCGGTGTCGTCCAGGGCGACGCCGTTGAACCGCAGGTTCTTGATGCGCGAGCCCACCGGCTGCGAGACGTCGATGTCGTAGCTGACGCCGTAGACCTCGTCGAAGTTGTAGTCCGGACGGCCGCCCGCGTTGGTCAGCGCCGACTCGTCGATCGGGGCGCCCACGGCCAGGGTGTTGAAGTACTGCGCGGTGAACTCCAGGTAGTCCCGGATCTGCGCGCCCGTCATCAGCTTGGCTTCGAGGGTGTTCTCGTAGATGTAGAGCCCGGCCGCGTCGCGCAGGCGGACGGTCCCGGCCGGGATGTCCGCGGTGCGGTTGAACGGCGCGGCCTGCGCGAGGACCGGCAGGCTCGCGTACGTGCCGCCCGCGAGCGCGGCCCTGACGGTGTCGACCTGCACCTTGCCGATCAGGTCCACGATCGGCACGCACTGGAACGGAGCCCGGGCGATGGACAGGTCCTGGGTGCAGGTGCCGATCGTCTGGTTGACGTAGGTGCGGACCGCCGCGTGCTCCTTCGCGACGAGCGCGGCGATGTGCGGGTCCTCGTCGACGGTGTTGCTGTTGAGCGTGGTCGCCGTGCAGGAGGTGACCTGCCACTCGTGGTCGACCAGGGTCACCTCGAAGTCGAACCGGGTCAGCCGGTAGCCCCAGCAGTACGGCTCGGAGAGCACGACGTTCTTGCCGGTGGCCTCGTTGACGACGATGCGCTGCGGGACCTCCTTGTGCGTGTGCCCGACCAGCACCGCGTCGATGCCGGGCACCTGCGCGGCCATCGCGCCGGACGCGTCCTCGGCGTAGGGGAGCTGGTCACCCCAGGAGGTGGGCTCGTCGATGCCCGAGTGCGCGGAGACGATCACCACGTCCGCACCCGCGCTGCGCACGCGCGGCACGTAGACGGCGGCCTGCTCGGGGATGCCGTTGAAGGTCATCTTGCCGGCGACGTTGTCCTTGTCCCAGATCGCGATGCCGGGGTTGGTCAGCCCGAGGATGCCGACCTTGACGTGCGGGCCGTGCGGCACGCGCAGCTTCTTGACGATGTAGGGCGGAAAGGCGGGCCGGTTGGTCTTCGCGTCGATGGCGTTGGCGGCCAGCAGCGGGAAGTGGAGCTGCCGCTCGAAGGCGCGGACGGTGTCGATGCCGTAGTTGAACTCGTGGTTGCCCACGGCGGCGGCGTCGTACCGCATGGCGTTCATGGCCAGCGCCATGGGGTGGCGCGGCGCCTTGTGCTCGGGCTTCTTGGTGATCGGGTCGACCCGCGCGTAGTAGTAGCTGAGCTGGGTGCCCTGGATGATGTCACCGGCGTCGATCAGCAGGACGCGGTCCTCGCCGACCTCCTCGCGGATCTGCTGCACCAGCGTGGCGATCTTGGCGAGGCCGACGTCGTTCTGGGCCTTGTCCTCGTACTCGGCGTCGGTGAAGTAGTCCCAGTTGACGGCGTGACCGTGCACGTCGGTGGTGCCGAGCACCGTGAAGGTGTGCGTCAGCGGCTTGTGCTGCTTCGGCTCGGCGGCCACCGCCGGGGAGGCGGTCGCGGTGGCAGCGACGGCGGCTCCCGCCGCGACGGCAGCGGTACCGGCGACGAAGTCGCGGCGCTTCAGGGACATCAAGGCTCCAGACCATAGGGCGGCGGGTATCTACGCGCGATGCGCGACGCGCGTAGAATTCTGCCTATGGATTCCTTGTGAGGAAAGGCCTTTGACGTGTCCTCTTGGTTAACCGATGGGGGCGCGAGGCCGCACCGATGTGCGGCCTCGCGCCCCTGCGCAGAGTGCGACTACCGCAGGACGCCGTCCGAGAGGCCCGTGCTCTCCACAGGGAGGGCCACCAGGCCCACCTCCGCCTCCGACGCCAGGAGCCTGTGGCTCGGGAGGACGCGGACCGTGTAGCCGAACGGACCCGTGCGGCTCAGCTCCAGCGGGCCCTCGTAGCGCCAGCGGCCGTCCACGTCGGCGCGGTCGGCCGGCTTCAACGGCACCGTGGTCGCGTCGGAGATGACGTCCCGCTCGTCCACCCGGCCCGAGACCGCCTGGACGTCCACGTCGGAGGGGTCCAGCCCGTCCAGGTGGACCTGGACCCGGAGGGCGAGCGTCGAGCCGAGCTCCGGCGCGTCCGCGCCGCCCGCCGCCTCGACGTGTTCGACGCGGACCTGCGACCAGCGGGAGCGGATGCGGTTCTTCCACTCCGCCAGCTCCCGGGCCCCCGCGAAGACGAGGCCGCCCTCGCCCGCCGCGGCGAGCGCCCGCTGGGACTCCGCCGCCGGGGCGTAGAGACGCTCGACGTACTCGCGGACCATCCGGCCCGCCAGCACCTTCGGGCCCAGGGTGACGAGCGTGTGCCGGACCATCTGGATCCAGCGGCGCGGCAGCTCCGACGCGTCGTGCTCGTAGAAGCGCGGCGCGACCTGGTGCTCGATCAGGTCGTACAGGGCGCCGGACTCGATCTCGTCGCGCCGGTCCTCGTCGACCTCGCCGTCGGCGGTGGGGATCGCCCAGCCGTTGGCGCCGTCGTACCACTCGTCCCACCAGCCGTCGAGGACGGAGAGGTTGAGCGCGCCGTTGAGCGCGGCCTTCATGCCGGAGGTGCCGCAGGCCTCCAGCGGACGCAGGGGGTTGTTCAGCCAGACGTCGCAACCGGGGTAGAGCTTGGCGGCCATGTCCATGTCGTAGTCGGGCAGGAAGACGATCCGGTGCCGCACCGCGTGGTCGTCGGCGAAGGCGACCAGCTTCTGGATCAGCGCCTTGCCACCGTCGTCCGCGGGGTGGGCCTTGCCCGCGACGACGATCTGGATCGGGCGGGTGGGGTGCAGCAGCAGCGAGCTCAGCCGCTCCGGGTCGCGGAGCATCAGCGTGAGGCGCTTGTAGGAGGGCACCCGCCGGGCGAAGCCGATGGTGAGCACGTCCGGATCGAGTACGTCACCCGTCCAGCCCAACTCGGCGTCGCCGATGCCACGCTGACGCCAGGAGGCGCGCAGGCGGGCGCGGGCCTCGGTGACGAGCTGGGCCCGCAGGCGGCGGCGCAGCTCCCAGATCTCGGCGTCGGCGATGGCCTCGATGCCGTCCCAGCGGCGGGACTCGCCGAGCACCATGGCGTCGTCGATCCGCTCGGGGCCGATCTCGCGCGCGGCGAGACGGACCACCTCGGGGTCGATCCAGGTGGGGGCGTGCACGCCGTTGGTGATCGAGGTGATCGGCACCTCGGTGGTGTCGAACCCCGGCCACAGGCCGTTGAACATACCCCGGCTGACCTGGCCGTGCAGCAGGCTGACGCCGTTGGCGCGCTGGGCCAGGCGCAGGCCCATCGCCGCCATGTTGAACAGCGCCGGATCGCCGCCGGGCCAGCTCTCGGCGCCCAGCGCGAGCACCCGCTCGACGGGTACGCCGGGCAGTCCCTCGGCCGGGCCGGCCGCCGCGGACGCGGCGGCTCCCGCGAAGTGGCGCTGCACCAGCTGCCGCTCGAACCGGTCGATCCCGGCGGGAACGGGCGTGTGAGTGGTGAACAGGGTTCCGGCGCGGACCGCCTCCAGGGCGGCGTCGAAGTCGAGCCCGGCGCCGCCCTCGTCCCCCGGACGGGTGAGTTCGCGGATCCGCTCCACGCCGAGGAAGCCGGCGTGTCCCTCGTTGGTGTGAAAGACCTCGGGGTCGGCGTGTCCGGTGAGCCGGCAGAAGGTGCGCACCGCGCGCACACCGCCGATGCCGAGCAGCATCTCCTGGAGCAGCCGGTGCTCGCTGCCGCCGCCGTAGAGGCGGTCGGTCACGTCGCGGGCGCGGGCGTCGTTCTCCTCGATGTCGGAGTCGAGCATGAGCAGCGGCACCCGGCCGACCTGGGCCTTCCAGATCTGCGCGTGCAGCGCGCGCCCGCCCGGCAGGGTGAGGGCCACGGTGCTCGGGCTGCCGTCGGCCTCGCGCAGCAGGCTGACGGCGAGTTCGTTCGGGTCGAGCAGCGGGTAGCGCTCCTGCTGCCAGCCGTCGCGGGAGAGCGACTGACGGAAGTAGCCGTGGCGGTAGAGCAGGCCGACCCCGATGATGGGGACGCCGAGGTCGCTGGCGGCCTTGAGGTGGTCCCCGGCCAGGATGCCGAGGCCGCCGGAGTACTGCGGAAGGGCGGCGGTGATGCCGAACTCGGGCGAGAAGTAGGCGATGGCGGCGGGCAGCTCACGGCCCCGCTGCTGCTGGTACCAGCGCGGACCGGTCAGGTAGTCGCGCAGGTCCTCCTCGGCGTCGTGCAGCCGGCGCAGGAAGCGCCGGTCGGCGGCGAGCGCCGACAGCCGCTGTCCGGAGACCGCCCCGAGCAGGCGGACCGGGTCGCAGCCGGTGGCCTCCCACACCTCGGGATCGACCGAGCGGAACAGCTCACGCGTCTCCGGGTGCCAGGACCAGCGCAGGTTGAGTGCCAACTCACCGAGGGCCTGGAGCGGTTCGGGCAGGACGGTGCGGACCGTGAAACGTCGGATTGCCTTCACCCAGCCGAAGATAGCCGCGCGGCAAGGCCGTCGCCGACTGCTCGCGGGGCGCACTGCCGCCGTTCGGCGCATTGGTGCGATCGGCGGCGCCGCGCTTCACTCTTCCGGGGGTACGGCGCGCGCGGGCGCACGCCGGAGTGCGGGAGCGCACGATCGTAGGAATTCACGACACCGACACACGGCTGTCCAACCATGTGCGACCAACTGCCTTGATCCGTGGCCGAAATGCTCCGCTACCGGCACGTAGCACCCGCGTTCGGTGCGACGATCGAAGCAGGTCGGAACGGACGCGCCGACCTGCACGCCGGTGATGTGGAACCGGTGGTTCTGCGTGTCCACTCCTCGCGCGCGATCGTTGTCAACACGATGACGTTCGACAGGTGGCAGGTTGCCGAGCGGTGAGGCTGGGGAAGGCTCTCTTGGTCGCCCCCCGACGCCTCTCAGTAGGGCTCCCGCGCCGCCGCACCACCCTCGGCACCACCCCTCACTCAGCGTCACCATCACTGTGCGTCACCCCCTTTACGGCTCCACGCTTTGGTTCTCCGTCGGGCTCCCCGGCGCCCTGCGGCACCCCTTTTGTCCTGACTTCTGCACCATCCCCACCCCGCATTCGCTTTACCTTGGCTTTACCAGCCCCCGCCCTGCGTGATGCCCGCACGAAAGGACGACCAGCCCCAAATGATCGGCCGTATTCCCGTACTGGATGTCAGCCCCTCGGTGGACTGCGGACGTCGCCCGGCCAAGTCCGTGGTCGGCGAGGTCTTCGAGGTCAGTGCGACGCTCTTCCGCGAGGGCCACGACCTGATCGGGGCCAACGTGGTGCTGCGCGATCCGCGCGGCCGCAGCGGCCCGTGGACGCCGATGCGCGAGCTCGCCCCCGGCAGCGACCGCTGGGGGGCCGAGATCACCGCGGCCGCCCCCGGCCGCTGGACCTACACGGTGGAGGCCTGGGCCGACCCGGTCGCCACCTGGGAGCACGCTGCCCGGATCAAGATCGCGGCAGGCGTCGAGCCCGGCCTGATGCTGGAGGAGGGCGCGCTGCTGCTGGACCGTGCCGCCGCCGGCGTCCCGAAGAAGGACGGCAAGGCGCAGGTCCTGGCCGCCGCCGAGCTGCTGCGCGAGTCCGGGCTGCCTCCCATGGAACGCCTCGACGCGGCCCTGACGCCGGAGCTGCGCGGTGCGCTGACCCGGCATCCGCTGCGTGAGCTGGTCTCCGCCTCGCGGCCGCTGCCGCTCCAGGTCGACCGGCCGCGCGCGCTGTACGGCTCCTGGTACGAGTTCTTCCCCCGTTCCGAGGGCGCCAAGGTCGACCCGACGGGCCGTCACGCCCCCGTCGCAGGCACCCTGCGCTCCGCCGCCGAGCGGCTGCCCGCCGTCGCCGCCATGGGCTTCGACGTGGTCTACCTGCCGCCCGTTCACCCGATCGGCCGGGCCTTCCGCAAGGGCCCGAACAACACCCTGGAGGCCGGGCCGTTCGACGTCGGCTCGCCTTGGGCGATCGGCTCCCCCGAGGGCGGGCACGAGGCGATCCACCCCGACCTGGGCACCATGGCGGACTTCGACGCGTTCACCGCCCGCGCGGCCGAGCTCGGCCTGGAGATCGCCCTCGACTTCGCGCTCCAGTGCTCCCCCGACCACCCCTGGGTCGAGAAGCACCCGGAGTGGTTCACCGAGCGGGCCGACGGCACCATCGCCTACGCCGAGAACCCGCCCAAGAAGTACCAGGACATCTACCCGATCAACTTCGACCGGGACTTCGAGGGCCTGGTCGCCGAGACGGTGTCGCTGCTGCGCCACTGGATGTCCCACGGCGTGCGGATCTTCCGCGTCGACAACCCGCACACCAAGCCCGTCGTCTTCTGGGAGAAGGTGCTCGGCGAGATCGCCAAGAGCGACCCGGACGTGCTCTTCCTGGCCGAGGCGTTCACCCGTCCGGCGATGATGCACACCCTCGCCAAGGTCGGTTTCCACCAGTCGTACACCTACTTCACCTGGCGCACCACCAAGCAGGAGCTCACCGAGTACCTGACCGAGCTCTCCGGGGACGCGGCCGCCTACATGCGGCCCAACCTGTTCACCAACACCCCCGACATCCTGCACGCCTACCTCCAGCAGGGCGGTCGGGCCGCGTTCGCGATCCGCGCGGTCCTGGCCGCCACCCTCGCCCCGAGCTGGGGCGTCTACGCCGGCTTCGAGCTCTACGAGGGCGCCCCCGCGAAGCCCGGTTCCGAGGAGTACCTCGACTCGGAGAAGTACCAGCTCCGTCCGCGCGACTGGTCGCGCACGGACACGCTCGCGCCGCTGCTGACCACCCTCAACCGGCTGCGTCGCGCGCACCCCTGCCTGCAGGAGCTCCGCAACCTGCGGTTCCACCCCACCGACAACGACCAGCTCCTCGCCTACAGCAAGAGCCGCGGCGAGGACACCGTGCTGACCGTCGTCACCCTCGACCCGCAGCAGCCACAGGCGGGCACGCTCACCCTCGACCCGGAGACCTTCGGTGGCGACGGCGAGTGGGAGGTCATGGACGAGCTGACCGGTGCCGTCTGGCGGTGGGGACGCCACAACTACGTCCGGCTCGACCCCCACACCATGCCGGCACACATCCTCACGGTCCGGAGGGCCGCTCAGTGATCGTCAACGAACCCGTCCCCGACACCTTCGCCGACACCCCGCAGCGCGACCGCGACCCGGAGTGGTTCAAGCGTGCCGTCTTCTACGAGGTCCTGGTCCGGTCCTTCCAGGACAGCAACGGGGACGGCATCGGGGACCTGAAGGGTCTGACCGCCAAGCTCGACTACCTCCAGTGGCTCGGCGTGGACTGCCTCTGGCTGCCCCCGTTCTTCGCCTCGCCGCTGCGCGACGGCGGCTACGACGTGGCCGACTACACCGCCGTGCTGCCCGAGTTCGGGGACCTCGCGGACTTCGTCGAGTTCGTCGACGCCGCCCACCAGCGCGGCATGCGGATCATCATCGACGTCGTCATGAACCACACCAGCGACCAGCACCCGTGGTTCCAGGCCTCCCGGACCGACCCGGACGGCCCCTACGGCGACTACTACATGTGGGCGGACAACGACAAGCTCTACCAGGACGCCCGCATCATCTTCGTCGACACCGAGACCTCCAACTGGACCTACGATCCGGTCCGCAAGCAGTACTTCTGGCACCGCTTCTTCTCCCACCAGCCGGACCTGAACTACGAGAACCCCAAGGTCCAGGAGGACATGCTGGCGGCGCTGCGGTTCTGGCTGGACCTCGGCATCGACGGCTTCCGCCTGGACGCCGTGCCCTACCTCTACGCCGAGGACGGCACCAACTGCGAGAACCTCCCCGCGACGCACGAGTTCCTCAAGCGGGTGCGCGCGGAGATCGACGCCGAGTACCCGGACACGGTGCTGCTGGCCGAGGCCAACCAGTGGCCCGAGGACGTCGTCGACTACTTCGGTGACTTCTCCGCCGGCGGCGACGAGTGCCACATGGCGTTCCACTTTCCCGTCATGCCGCGCATCTTCATGTCGGTGCGACGCGAGAGCCGCTACCCCGTCTCCGAGATCCTCGCCAAGACGCCCGCCATCCCCTCCGGCTGCCAGTGGGGCATCTTCCTGCGCAACCACGACGAGCTGACCCTGGAGATGGTCACCGACGAGGAGCGCGACTACATGTACGCGGAGTACGCCAAGGACCCGCGGATGCGCGCCAACGTCGGCATCCGGCGCCGGCTCGCCCCGCTCCTGGACAACGACCGCAACCAGATCGAGCTGTTCACCGCACTGCTGCTCTCCCTGCCCGGCTCGCCCGTGCTGTACTACGGCGACGAGATCGGCATGGGCGACAACATCTGGCTCGGTGACCGCGACGGCGTCCGCACGCCGATGCAGTGGACGCCGGACCGCAACGCGGGCTACTCCGCGGCCGACCCGGGCCGGCTCTCGCTGCCGACCATCATGGACCCGGTCTACGGCTACCAGGTGACCAACGTCGAGGCACAGATGGCGAACCCCAGTTCGCTGCTGCACTGGACCCGCCGGATGATCGAGCTCCGCAAGCTCAACCCGGCCTTCGGGCTGGGCTCCTACGCGGAGCTGCCGTCCAGCAACCCGGCCGTCCTCGCCTACCTGCGCTCCTACGGCGACGACCTGGTCATGTGCGTCAACAACTTCTCGCGGTTCGCCCAGCCGACCGAGCTGGACCTGCGCGAGTTCGAGGGCATGCACCCGGTCGAGCTGATCGGCGGGGTCCGCTTCCCCGCGATCGGCCAACTGCCGTACCTGCTCACCCTGGCGGGGCACGGCTTCTACTGGTTCCGGCTGCGCCCGGGCGACGGACCCGCACGACTGAGCGCTGTTCAAACGCACGCTCGCCCCCAGGGCCCGTCCTAGCCGACGCCGCGTCCCCCGTCCTGCGCAACGCCGTCCTCCGCCGGGCGTGCCGACGATGCCACGTCCGTCCGTTCCGGGAAAAATGGTTCAACCGGTGATGACCGCCCTCATCGCCGGTTGTACCGGTCTTTCCGGGGAAAGGGAGACATGTCCGACACCTCCCGCCCGCGTGCCGTGACCACGCCGGTCCCGCCCACTCCAGCGGCCGGCTACCGCCCCCTCGTCGAGGCAGCCCTGCCCCTGCTGCGCGACTGGCTGCCGCGCCAGCGCTGGTTCGCGGGCAAAGGCCACCCGATCACCACGATCACCCCGCTCAGCATCACCCTGCTGCCCGGCCCGACCGGGCTAGCCCGGGCCACCGGCACCCTGCTGCACCTGCTGCTGCGCGTGGAGCAGCGCCACTCCGGCGGCGGCGCGCCCGTCGTCGACGTGTACCAGCTGCTGCTCGGCGCCCACCCCGACGGGCTGCCCGGCCTGCACGGCGCGGCCGTCCCGAAGGACGCCGTGATCGGCAGGATCACCAGCGGCCCGCACGACGGGCTGGTCGCCTACGACGCAGCCTACGACCCGGCACTGACACGTCGACTGCTCGCGCTGCTGACCGCACCGCAACGGCTCGGTCCGCTGCGGTTCTCCACGCTCGGCGCACGCCTTCCGGCCGCCGCTCCCGGCCGGGTCAGCACGGCCGAGCAGTCCAACACCTCGATCATCTACGACGGCGGCAGCGCCGCGGAGGCGGCGATCCTCAAGCTGTTCCGGCGGGTCGCCCCCGGTCTCAACCCCGATCTGGAACTCTCGCTCGCCCTCGGCCGGGCCGGCAGCAGCCGCATCCCGGCCCCGCTGGCCTGGTTCGAGTCGGAGCTGCCGGACGCCCCCGACCAGGCCCCGGCGACGCTGGGCGTGCTCACGCACTTCCTGCGCGACGCCGAGGACGGCTGGGAGCTGGCGCTGCGCCAGATCCACCTGCTGGACGCGGACCCGTCCCGGGTCGGCAACTTCGCCGCAGAGTCGTTTCTCCTCGGCCGGGCCACCGCCGACGTGCACCTCGCGCTGGCGCGCAGCCTGCCGGTGACGGTGCTGCGCCGGGCCGAGGTCGAGGCGATGGCGGAGACCATGGCCCTGCGTCTGGACGCGGCCTGCCTCGCCGTGCCGGCACTCGGTAAGCACCGGGACGCGCTGCGGCAGATCTTCCGCGACCTCGCCGCCGCGGCCCGCGACGGGTTGCGGCTGCGGGCCCAGCGCGTCCACGGCGACCTGCACCTGGGACAGGTGCTGCGGTCCTCGCGCGGCTGGGTGCTGCTGGACTTCGAGGGCGAGCCCGCCAAGACGCTGGACGAGCGGCGGCTGCCGCAGCCCGCCGTCCGGGACGTCGCCGGGATACTGCGTTCCTTCGACTACGCGGCGGCCCACGCCCGCCTCGCGGACCCGGCCGTCGCCGCGGCCTGGGCGGCCCGCAACCGGGAGGCCTTCGTCGCCGGTTACGCCGCGACGGGCGCGGAGGACCCGACCCTCGACCCGGTGCTGCTGCGCGCCTTCGAGACGGACAAGGCCGTCTACGAGGTGGTCTACGAGGCCCGGCACCGCCCCGACTGGGTGGTCATCCCCCTCGCCGCCTGCGCCCGCCTGGCGACGACCCCCACCGCACCGCTCGCCCCGACCGACCACGCCACCTTGACCAGCCCCGGCTCGACACCCCCGACCTCGACACGCCACACCTCGACGGAGGCATAGATCGTGACCCGGTTCGACGTACCCGCCACCTTCCTGGGAGCGAACGCCCCGAACGGCGGGGGTCCCGCGCCGCTGCCGGGAGCCACCCCGAGCCCGAGCCCCGACGCGACGGCCGAGTTCCTGGCCGACGTCGGCCTGCCCGCGCCGGGGGCGGTCCTCGCCTCCGGCGCGGCGGTGCGACCGGTGCCCGAGGCGCCGCTCGCGCCCGGGGAGGTGGAGCGGCTGGTCGGCGGGTGGCACCACGACCCGCACGGGCTGCTCGGCGCGCACGACACGGTGTACGGGACCGCCGTACGCGTGCTGCGTCCCCTGGCCGAGCGGGTGGTCGTGGACACGGGCGTCGAGCGGTTCGAGCTGACCCACCAGCAGGACGGGCTCTTCACCGGTCTGCTGCCGAAGGCGTCCGCCGTCGAGGGCTACCTGCTCCAGGTCACCTACGCGGGCGAGGAGCACCAGCAGGAGGACGGCTACCGCTTCCTGCCCACCCTGACCGAGACCGACCTGCACCTGATCTCCGAGGGCCGCCACGAGCAGCTGTGGCTGGCGCTCGGCTCGCACCCGCGTCTGGTCGAGGGCGTCATGGGCACCGCATTCGCGGTCTGGGCGCCGAACGCCTCCGGAGTCCGGCTGATCGGCGACTTCAACGGCTGGAACGGTGCCGCGCACCCGATGCGCTCTCTCGGCGCCAACGGCGTGTGGGAGCTGTTCGTGCCGGGCCTGGCCGAGGGCACGACGTACAAGTACGAGATCGCCACCCGCGACGGCCGGATGCTGCAGAAGGCCGACCCGCTCGCCCGCCGCGCGGAGATCCCGCCGGCGACGGCGTCCGTCGTCACCTCCTCCCGCTACGACTGGCACGACGCCGACTGGATGGCGACCCGTGGCAGGCTGCCGCACCACCAGGCCCCGATGAGCGTCTACGAGCTCCACCCCGGGTCCTGGCGACCGGGGCTGACGTACCGGCAGCTCGCGGACGAGCTGCCGCCCTACGTCCGCGACCTCGGCTTCACCCACGTCGAGTTCATGCCGGTGATGCAGCACCCGTTCGACGGCTCCTGGGGCTACCAGGTCACCGGATACTTCGCGCCGACCTCGCGCCTGGGCACCCCGGACGACTTCCGGTACCTGGTGGACAAGCTGCACCAGGCCGGCATCGGCGTGATCGTGGACTGGGTGCCCGCGCACTTCCCCAAGGACGAGTTCGCGCTCGCCCGCTTCGACGGCGAGCCGCTGTACGAGCCGGCCGACCCGCGCCGGGCCGAGCACCCGGACTGGG
Source organism: Streptacidiphilus sp. MAP12-33 (assembly GCF_041261265.1). NCBI lineage: Bacteria > Bacillati > Actinomycetota > Actinomycetes > Kitasatosporales > Streptomycetaceae > Streptacidiphilus > Streptacidiphilus sp. MAP12-33. Next base: position 34,650 of record NZ_JBGCCA010000042.1, on the reverse strand, counting down.
GCACCCTGGAGTTCGACTACGGCCGGGCCGAGGTACGCAACTTCCTGGTGGCCAACGCGGTCCACTGGGGTGAGGAATTCCACGTCGACGGCCTGCGGGTGGACGCGGTCGCCTCCATGCTCTACCTCGACTACTCCCGCGAGGACGGCGAGTGGGCGCCCAACGAGCACGGCGGGCGCGAGAACTGGGACGCCGTACGGTTCCTGCAGGAGATGAACGCCACGGTCTACCGGCGCTGCCCCGGCATCGTGACGATCGCCGAGGAGTCCACCGCCTGGCCCGGGGTGACCGCCCCCACCGAGCACGGCGGCCTCGGCTTCGGCCTGAAGTGGAACATGGGCTGGATGCACGACTCGCTCGTCTACATGAGCCATGAGCCGGTGCACCGCAAGTTCCACCACAACGAGATGACCTTCTCCATGGTCTACGCCTACAGCGAGAACTACGTCCTGCCGATCTCGCACGACGAGGTGGTGCACGGCAAGCGCGCGCTGGTCTCCAAGATGCCGGGCGACTGGTGGCAGCAGCGCGCCAACCACCGTGCCTACCTGGGCTTCATGTGGGCCCACCCGGGCAAGCAACTGCTGTTCATGGGGGCAGAGTTCGCCCAGGGCGCGGAGTGGGACCACAAGGAGGGCCCGCAGTGGTGGGTGCTCGACCCGGCCTGGCCCGCCCACGCCGAGCACGAGGGGGTCCGCGACCTGGTCCGCGACCTGAACCGGCTCTACCTGGACACCCCGGCGCTGTGGCAGCTCGACGCCGACCCGGCCGGCTTCTCGTGGCTGGACGGCGGCGCGGCCGAGGACAACGTCTTCTCCTTCGTCCGGCACGACGCCCAGGGACGCCCGCTGGTCTGCGTCAGCAACATGTCCCCGGTCGTCCGCCACGGCTACCGCGTCGGCCTGCCGACGGTCCGGGCGGACGTGCGCGACGCGCGCTGGCTGGAGATCCTGAACACCGACACCGGGGTCTACGGCGGCGGTGGCGTCGGCAACCCCGATCCGGTGAAGGCCGAGCAGGTCGCGTGGAACGGCCGTGACACCAGCGCCGAACTGACCCTTCCGCCGCTTTCCACTATCTGGTTGAGCCCTGCGTAAACCGGTCCTGCGGCCGTATCCTCGGCCGCATGACCGTCGTCCAGATCCCCGGTTCCAAGTCCGTCACCGCGCGCGCCCTCTACCTGGCGGCGGCGGCCGACGGCACCACCACGCTACGGCAGCCGCTGCTCTCCGACGACTCGGAGGGGTTCGCCGAGGGCCTGATCTCCCTCGGCTACGCGGTGGACCGGCAGCCGGGGGTCTGGACGATCGAGGGCCGCCCGCAGGGGCCGGCCGTCACCGAGGCGGACGTCTTCTGCCGCGACGGCGCGACCACCGCGCGGTTCCTGCCGGCGCTCGCCGCCGCCGGGCACGGCTCGTTCCGCTTCGACGCGTCCGCGCAGATGCGCCGCCGCCCGCTCGGCCCGCTGACGCAGGCGCTGCGCGAGCTCGGTGTCGACCTCACCCACGAGCTGACGGAGGGCCACCACCCGCTGCGGATCGAGGCGTCCGGCATCAAGGGCGGCCCGCTCACCCTGGACGCGGGCCTGTCCTCGCAGTTCCTCACGGCGCTGCTGCTGACCGGTCCGCTGACCGAGCAGGGCCTGGAGATCACCGTCACCGACCTGGTCTCCGTGCCGTACGTGGAGATCACGCTCACGATGATGAACCGCTTCGGCAACCCGGCCCACCGGGTCGGTGACACCTTCGTCGTCCCGCCGGTGCCCTACACGGCGACGGACTACCTGATCGAGCCGGACGCCTCCACCGCGAGCTACGTCTTCGCCGCCGCCGCGCTGACCGGCAACACCGTCACCGTCCCGGGCCTGGGCACCGACTCGCTCCAGGGCGACCTGCGCTTCGCCGAGGTGCTGCGGGAGATGGGCGCCGACGTCTCGATCACGGCCGAGGGCACCACGGTGACCGGCACCGGCCGGCTGCGCGGCGTCACCGTCAACATGCGCGACATCTCGGACACCGTGCCCACCCTGGCCGCCATCGCGCCCTTCGCCGACGGGCCGGTGCGGATCGAGGACGTCTACAACACCCGCATCAAGGAGTGCGACCGGCTGGCCGCCTGCGAGCAGAACCTCGTCGCCCTCGGCGTCCCGGTCACCACCGGCCGCGACTGGATCGAGATCCAGCCCGCCCGCCCCACCGGCCCGGTGGAGATCGCCTGCCACGGCGACCACCGCATCGCGATGTCGTTCTCGGTCACCGGCCTGCGCACCCCCGGCATCACCCTCGACGACCCGGCCTGCGTCCGGAAGACCTTCCCCGAGTTCCACAGCGCCCTGGCCGCGCTGCGTGCGGAGTGGGGCGTCTGAGACGGGTGTGACCTGCGGGGCGCCTGCCCGGCGCCCCGCAGGCGTGGCAGGCCGGCGGAGTTACCCGCGAGTTCACTCGCGGGCCACGCCGGTCTGCAACGGATTCCGGCTCGAAGTCCGGAACTCGCCACTGAATCCGCAATCCAGGAAGCCTGCTAAACGAATTCCGCCAAACCATTGCCAGCCTCGGTCGGCTACCGGCACGATGTGGCACGCGCTGGCACCAGAGGTGTCCGAACGGCGACCCCGCTTCCGGAAACACAGACGTCACAAGGCTGTTGCCCAGCTCGCGATCACACCTGCTTGAGTGCGGCTCAGCATTCCCCCGTGCCGTGCCCCGCACTTCCGTCCCACCAGTCGCCGGCCGAGAACTCCCTCCCCACACCCTCGGCCGCCGCAGGAGAGGTTCCGTTGAGCGAGTACACCCCGACCGAGGCGAGAGGCGGCCTGCGGGCCAACGTCCTCGGTTCCTTCGACACCGTCGTCATGGCCGTCGCCGGCAGCGCCCCCGCGTACTCGCTGGCCGCCAGCTCCGCCGCACTGCTCGGAGCGGCAGGCCTGTTCAGCCCCGCCGCGCTGCTGTGGTGCGCCATACCCATGCTCGGCATCGCCTGGGCCTTCAACTACCTCGGCCGACTGGACGTCAACGCCGGTGCCAGCTACTCCTGGGTCGGCCGCGCCCTGCACCCCTCGCTCGGCTTCGCGGCGGGCTGGTCGCTGGTCGTCTCCGCGCTGATCTTCATGGTCGCCGGGTCGCTGCCCGCCGGCCAGTACACGCTCTCGCTCTTCTCCGCGAGCCTGGCCGGCAACACCTGGGCCGCGATCGGCGTCGGCGCCTTCGTCTTCCTGATCATGGCCCTGCTGGTGCTGCTCGGCGCGCGGATCACCGCGCACGCGCAGTGGATCATGACGGGCATCGAGATCGCGATCCTCGCGATCTTCGGCATCCTCGCCCTGTTCCACCACCGCCCGGGTGCCGCGTTCCACCTCTCCTACCTGTGGGGCTTCGGCCACTTCGGCGGCATGAGCGGCTTCGCCGCCTCGGCGCTGGTCGCCGCCTTCTACTTCTGGGGCTGGGACGTCACCGCCAACCTGAGCGAGGAGACCACCGACTCCAAGCGCAACTCCGGCCTCGGCGGCCTGCTCGGCGTGGCCGCCGTCTTCGCGGTCTTCGAGATCTTCACCATCGCGCTCAACATGAACGTGACGGACAAGCAGATCGCCGGCGGCACCTTCCTCAGCGACCTCGGCAACGTCGTGATGCCGGGCGCGGGCGGCAAGATCATGGTCCTGGCCGTGGTGCTCTCCACCATCGCCACCCTGGAGACGACGCTGATCCAGATCAGCCGCTCGCTCTTCGCCATGGGCCGCGACAAGACCCTGCCCAGCGCCTTCGGCAAGACCCACTCCCGCTGGCAGACCCCGTACGTGGCGATCGCCGTCGTCGTGGTGATCTCCCTCGGCCTCTTCGTCGCCTCGGCCAAGGTCGGCAACGTCGGCACCATCCTCACCGACGCGGTGAACGCGATCGGCCTGCAGATCTGCGTCTACTACGCGCTGGCCGGCATCGCGGTCGTCGTGGCCTACCGCAAGGTGCTCTTCAAGTCCGCCTCGAACGCGCTCTTCGTCGGCATCTGGCCCGGCGCCGGCGCGCTCTTCATGGGCTTCCTCTTCATCGAGAACTGCATGAACCTCAGCGGCGAGGTGATCGCGATCGGCCTCGGCGCACTCGCGCTCGGCATCATCCCGCTGGCCTTCTACTGGGCCAAGGGCAGCGAGTTCTACACCAACCCGGGCGCCCGCCTGGACGCGGCGCTCGCCGACGCGGTCGACGCCGAGTTCGGCGGTTCGACGCTGACCGTCAGCTCCTCCAGCAACTCGGGCTCGGTCGCGACCGACCTGTAGCACCGTCACCACCGTTCGTCACCCGGCCAGACCAGGCAGGACCAGGCACCACCGGCACCACCAGCACCTCATATCCACAGCACGGCAACCGGCAGTCACCCGACTGCCGGTTGTCGGCTTTCCGCTTTCGGAAGGGTTCAGGAGTCGCCGACATGGCCCGATCATCACGTCGCAGCAGCGCACCGCAGTTCGACCCGACATACGGGGACCAGGATCTCGCCACGGCCCGCCGAGACCTGGTGGTCGGCCGCTGGCAGGGCCCCCGCGACCTGCTCCGCGACACCGGTCGCGACTGGGACCGGCGCACGCACCGCATGCGCCTGCTGGCCGACACCGCGGCCGCGACCCGCACGGTCGAGTCGTGGCAGGTCGCGGAGCCGAACAACCCCGACGCGCTGGTGCTCAGGGCCGAGACGGAGGTCCAGCGCCTCTTCCTGGCCGTCGCCGAGACGAGCAACCAGAACGGCACCCCACCACCGAGTCAGGACGCGCTGGACCGACGTGAGTTGGACCGGGTGGCCCGCATCTGCCTGCAGGCGGCGGAGCGGCACCCCACGGACCCCGTCCCCTGGGTCTCCCTGATGACCCTCGCCCGCCTCTACGCCGACGGCCACCCCCACGTGTGGCACTGGTGGCGCGAACTCCAGGCCCGCGACCAGTTCAACCGCGAGGGCCACCACCAGGTGCTGCGCCACCTGTCCGCCCGCTGGCACGGCAGCTACGGCGAGATGTACAACTTCGCCCGCGACAGCGCGGCGTTCGCCCCGGCGGGCTCACCGCTCGCGGCTCTCACCCAGGCCGCGCGGGCCGAGCACTACCGGCACCGCCTCGCCACCGAGGGCGAGTCGGCCGTCGGCCTCACCTACCACTGGACCCACGAGGTCGCCGTCCAGGCCCTGCACGGGACCCTGCGGCAGTGGATCACCCACCGCAGCACGATCGAGTTCGCTCAGGACGTGGCCGATCTCAACCTGCTGCTGCACGGCCTGGTGTTCGCCGGCCTCATGCCGGAGGCCAAGGAGATCTCCGCGCTCCTGCGCGACCGCCCGGCCCGCGTCCCGTGGGCCTACTGCGGCGACGCGATGGCCCTCTTCCAGCACTGGCACGCCCAACTCGGCGGCTGACTCCGCGCCAGAGTGGACGTCGCACCACCTCACGGGCGCGACGAACTGCGCGACAATCCCCCGGCCTTCGGCCGGGAGGTGCCTCTCCCACGCAGGTAGAGCCCCGAACGCGCAGGGCCATCCGCTCGTCAGTGGTTGCTCGCACCCACGCAGGGGCACCTCCCGGCCGAAGGCCGGGGGAGGAGCCGCACACCGGCGGAGCCTTTCGCCTCAGGGGCGCTGCGCGCCGAACGCGGCCCTGACGGCCGCGAGGGCGGTGTCCGCGTTCGCGCCCAGGGACCGGGCGTCGCGGGCGAACCGGGTGGCCAGCTCGGCGAGTCGGTCCGGCGGCGGAGCCGCGCCCACGGCGACGCGGGTGCCCGCCGCGCGGCGCGTGGTGACGAGGCCTGCGGCCTCAAGCTCGCGGTAGGCGCGGGCGACGGTGCCGGCCGCCAGGCCGAGGTCCGCGGCGAGCTGGCGTACGGGCGGCAGGCGATGACCCTCCGCCAGACCGCCGGAGGCGACCAGCGTCGCGAGCTGGGCACGGATCTGCTCGTAGGGCGGGACCGGTGAGGTCGTGTCGACGCGCAGCGCGGGAGTAGCGCTCATCCCCGCCTGCACAACGCGACTCCGCACGCCACCGCCCCGGCGCCGGACAGCACGGCGACGGCGCCCAGCCCGAACGACGCCGCGTCCAGCGCGCCCGCGCCGCCGCACGGCAGGTCGCTCAGCGCACCGGACATCGCCAGCGAGACGCCCGCCAGGGACGCCGTGACCAGCAACCCCCATCCGGCCGTCACGCGCGAGGCGCCCGCGCGACGCCAGGCCTCGTCGACGGTCGGCCTCCGGGCGATCCGGCGCAGTGCCAGCAGCGAGCCGGTCCCCGCCACCGCCAGCGCCGCGAGGAGCGGGACTCCGTAGAAGAAGCCCGGCCACGGGCCCCTCAGAGCGGCGACGTCACCGCAGCCGTAGGCGAAGGCCCGGCCTGATCGGCCCAGGTCGTCGGGGCTCGCCACCGCGCCGGCGACGGCGAGCAGCGCCACCAGGACCGCCGCGCAGACACCGAGCGCGGCGACGGCCCGACGCGGGACGAAGTCCCTGATCCGACGCGGCGTCAGCCCGGCCACCCGGACGGTGCCCGTCGGGCGCGGTGCGGTGGCGTCCGCGGCCAGGGCGCCGAGCACCGCGCCGAGGCCCAGCAGGGTCGGTGCCAGCATGGTCCCGAGCCCGAGCTCCCCCTGCCCCGACGCCCATGCGGCCGCCACCACCCCGATCGCCAGCCCACCCCACCGCAGCAGGTCCTGACCCACGCCGACCCTGTTCACCCAACGCCCCCGTCACTCTTGTATCAACTGCTTGATACAAGATAGCGGACCCTCGGGACCTTGGTCATCAGTTCCTCCGCGAGCCCCCCACTGCCCGAAATGCGAAGGTAGTCTCGAAGCCGCTCGAACAGCGACTTTGGAACGGAGTGCCTCGGTGGCCCGCAGTGTCTACGTGACCGGAATCGGCAGAGGGGACGGCCGGCAAGCGGTCGAGCTCGGGGTCATGGAGCTGCTGACCCGCCATGTCGACCGCGTCGGCCTCTTCCGGCCGCTGGTGCACCCGCCCACCGACCACGTCGTGGAGCTGCTGCGCGGGCGGTACCGGCTGGACCTTCCGGCCGAGGCCATGTACGGGATGAGCTACGACGAGGCCGCCGCGCTCCAGGCCGAGCGCGGGCAGGACGAGCTGGTGAGCCAGCTCGTGGACCGCTTCCACGCGGTCGAGCGCGCCTGCGAGGCCGTACTGGTCCTCGGGACGGACTTCGCGTCCACCAACATCCCTGACGAGCTTGCCCTGAACGCGCGCCTGGCGAACGAGTTCGGCGCGAGCGTGCTGCCCGTCATCGGCGGGCACCGGGAGACCGCGGACACCGTGGTGAACGAGGTGCGCAACGCCCACCGCTCCTACACCGACCTGGGCTGCAACGTCCTCGCGATGATCGCCAACCGGGTCACGCCGGGCGACAAGCAGGCGATCACCCGGCGCCTGACCAACAAGCCGGACGTGCCCTGCTACGTGATCCCTGACGACCCGGCGCTCTCCGCGCCCACCGTCACCCAGGTGGCCGAGGCCACTCACGCCGAGGTGGTCCTCGGCGACCCTGCGGGCCTGGCCCGCGACGTGCGCAGGTTCGTCTTCGGCGGCGCGATGCTGCCCAAGTTCCTCGACGCGCTCTCCGACGGCTGCCTGGTGATCACCCCGGGCGACCGCGCGGACCTGCTGATCGGCGCCCTCGCCGCCCACGCGGCCGGCGCGCCGCCGATCGCGGGCGTGCTGCTGACGCTCGGCGAGACGCCCGGCCCGAACGTGATGAAGCTGGCCGCGCGCCTCGCCCCGGGCACCCCCGTGCTGGCCGTGCAGGAGGGCAGCTACCCGACCGCGATGGACCTCTCCACGCTGGAGGGGCGCCTGACCGCGGCCAGCCCGCGCAAGGCGGAGACCGCCCTTGGCCTGTTCGAACTGCACGTCGACACCGCCGAACTGACGGACCGGATCGAGCTGAGCCGCAGCGAGCGGGTCACCCCGATGATGTTCGAACACGAGCTGCTGGAGCGGGCCCGCGGCGCGGCGCTGCGCGAGATCGTGCTGCCCGAGGGCGCCGAGGAGCGGGTGCTGCGGGCGGCCGAGGTGCTGCTGCGCCGCAACGTCTGCCACCTCACCCTCCTCGGTGCCGAGGACGCGGTCCGCCGCAAGGTCGCCGAGCTGGGCCTGAACATCTCCTTCGACGTCGCCGACAGCACGAACGCCTCCCGTGCCCGGGCGCGGGTGATCGATCCGGTCACCTCCCCGCTGCGCGACCGCTTCGCCGAGGTCTACGCGGAGCTGCGCAAGCACAAGGGCATGAGCGTCGAACTGGCCCTGGACGTGGTCACCGACGTCTCCTACTTCGGCACGCTGATGGTCCAGGAGGGCCTGGCGGACGGCATGGTGAGCGGCGCGGTGCACTCCACGGCCGCCACGATCCGCCCGGCGTTCGAGATCATCAAGACCTCGCCGGACGCGAAGATCGTCTCCTCGGTCTTCTTCATGTGCCTGGCCGACAAGGTCCTCGTCTACGGCGACTGCGCGGTCAACCCGGACCCGAACGACGAGCAGCTGGCCGACATCGCGATCCAGTCCGCGGCGACCGCCGCCCGCTTCGGCGTCAGCCCGCGCGTGGCGATGCTGTCCTACTCGACCGGCACCTCCGGCTCGGGCGCGGACGTGGACAAGGTCCGCAAGGCCACCGAGCTGGTGCGCGGGCAGCGGCCGGACATCCTGGTCGAAGGCCCGATCCAGTACGACGCGGCAGTCGACGAGTCCGTGGCCGCGACCAAGCTGCCGGGGTCGGCGGTCGCCGGGCAGGCGAGCGTGCTGATCTTCCCGGACCTGAACACGGGCAACAACACCTACAAGGCCGTGCAGCGCTCGGCCGGCGCGATCGCCGTCGGCCCGGTGCTCCAGGGGCTGCGCAAGCCGGTCAACGACCTCTCGCGCGGCGCGCTGGTCCAGGACATCGTCAACACCGTGGCCATCACCGCCATCCAGGCCCAGCAGGCGGCCGCCGCACGCAAGGAGACCCAGGCATGAGCGACGCGACCCGGGTGCTGGTGCTCAACTCCGGCTCCTCGTCCGTGAAGTACCAGCTCATCGACATGGCCGACGGGGCCCGCCTCGCCTCCGGCCTGGTCGAGCGGATCGGCGAGCCGCAGGGGCGGATCAAGCACGAGCCCGCCGGTCAGCCGCGGCGCGAGCGCTACGAGGCGTTCCCCGACCACGCCGCCGCGCTCGGCGCCGTCGCGGACGAGCTGGCCGAGGACGGGCTGGGGCTGGACTCGCCGCGCCTGGCGGCGATCGGGCACCGCACCGTCCACGGCGGCACCCGCTTCACCGAGCCGACGCTGATCACCGACGAGGTCGTCGACGAGCTGCGCGAGCTGATCCCGCTGGCGCCGCTGCACAACCCGGCCAACATCACCGGCATCGAGGTGGCCCGCAAGCTGCGGCCCGACCTGCCGCAGGTGGCCGTCTTCGACACCGCGTTCCACGCCGGCATGCCGGAGTACGCCGCCCGCTACGCGATCGACAAGGCCACCGCCGACGCCCACCAGGTGCGCCGCTACGGCTTCCACGGCACCTCCCACCAGTACGTCTCGCGCCGCGCCGCGCAGCTGCTGGGCGCCTCGCCCGAGGCGGTGAACGTGATCGTGCTGCACCTGGGCAACGGCGCCAGCGCCTCGGCCGTGGCCGGCGGGCGCTGCGTGGACACCTCCATGGGCCTGACGCCGCTGGAGGGCCTGGTCATGGGCACCCGTTCGGGCGACATCGACCCGGCCGCGATCTTCCACCTGCACCGGGTGGGCGGCATGTCGATCGACGAGATCGACGCCCTGCTCAACCGCCGCAGCGGCATGCTGGGCCTGTGCGGGGACAACGACATGCGGGAAATCGGGCGCCGAATGGACGAGGGCGACGCCGAGGCCCGGCTCGCGTTCGACATCTACGTCCACCGGCTGCGGAAATACATCGGTGCCTACTACGCGGTATTGGGCCGGGTGGACGCCGTCGTGTTCACCGCGGGGGTGGGCGAGAACGACGACGCGGTGCGCGCGGCCTCACTGGCGGGCATGGACTCCCTGGGAATCGAGGTGGATTCCGTGCGCAATGCCGTGCGGGGCAGCACACCCCGGCTGATCTCCACCGACTCCTCCCGGGTCAAGGTCGCGGTGGTGCCGACGGACGAGGAGCTGGAGATCGCCCAGCAGACCTTCGCGGTCGTGCGCCGGGGCGCCGGGAGTGCGGAACAGCGGTGAACGCGCCGGAATGCGCGTAATGCGCACTCATGCGCCGGAAAGGTAAGCCGATAGGATGAGCCATATGCGCCGAGCCAAGATCGTTTGTACTCTGGGTCCCGCGACCGACGGATTCGAACAGCTGAAGTCGCTGATCGAAGCCGGAATGAACGTCGCCCGTCTGAATATGAGCCACGGCAGCCACGCCGAGCACGAGAACCGCTACAACAACGTCCGCGCGGCTGCCGACGCAGCCGGCCGCGCGGTGGGCGTGCTCGCCGACCTGCAAGGCCCCAAGATCCGCCTCGCCACCTTCGCCGACGGTCCGGTGACCGTGGAGAACGGCGACACCTTCACCATCACCACCGAGGACGTCCCCGGCGACCAGCACATCTGCGGCACGACCTACAAGGGTCTGCCCGGCGATGTGAAGCCCGGCGACCCGGTCCTCATCAACGACGGCGTCATCGCCCTGGAGGTCGTCAGCGTCGACGGCCCCCGCGTGGTGACCCGCGTCGTCGAGGGCGGCGTGCTCTCGAACAACAAGGGCATCAACCTGCCCGGCGCGGCGGTCAACGTCCCCGCGCTCTCCGAGAAGGACAAGGACGACCTGCGCTTCGCGCTGCGTCTGGGCGTGGACATGGTCGCGCTCTCCTTCGTCCGCAACGCCGCCGACATCGACGACGTGCACAAGGTCATGGACGAGGAGGGACGCCGCGTCCCGGTCATCGCCAAGGTCGAGAAGCCCCAGGCCGTCGAGGCGATGGAAGAGATCGTCATGGCCTTCGACGCGGTGATGGTCGCCCGCGGCGACCTCGCGGTCGAGTACCCGCTGGAGAAGGTCCCGTTGGTGCAGAAGCGTCTGATCACGCTCTGCCGCCGCAACGCCAAGCCGGTCATCGTCGCCACCCAGATGATGGAGTCGATGATCACCGCGTCCCGGCCGACCCGCGCCGAGGCCTCCGATGTCGCCAACGCGATCCTGGACGGCACGGACGCGGTCATGCTCTCCGCGGAGTCCTCCGTCGGCAAGTACCCGATCGAGACCGTGCAGACCATGGGCCGGATCATCGAGGCGGCCGAGCAGGAGCTGCTCGCCCAGGGCCTGCAGCCGCTGAACCCGGGCCGCAAGCCGCGCACCCAGGGCGGCTCCATCGCCCGCGCGGCGTGCGAGCTGGGCGACTTCCTCAACGCCAAGGCGCTGGTGGCCTTCACCAAGTCCGGTGACACCGCCCGCCGCCTGTCGCGCTACCGCTCGCCGATCCCGGTCATGGCGTTCACGCCGGAGGCCTCCACCCGCAACCAGCTGACCCTCAGCTGGGGCGTCGAGACCTTCGTCCTGCCGCAGGCGCCCAACACCGACGCGATGGTCGACCAGGTCGACGAGGCGATGGTGGCCCAGGGCAAGTTCGGCAAGGGCGACACCATCATCGTCACCGCCGGCTCCCCGCCCGGCATCATCGGCACGACGAACATGGTGCGCGTGCACCACCTCGCCACGGGCGACTGACCGTCACCTGCACTCTCCAGGGGCGCGAGGCTCTGCTGATCAACTGCGTGCGCGAGCAACCACCGTGTGCGGATGGCCCTGCTCGTTCGGCGACACACCACATCGGGTGGCCTGTCGCGCAGGCAGTTCATCGAGCAGAGCCCCGCGCCCCTGAGGCGTTGCCGAACACCGCCCAGGGGTTGGGGAGTTCGCCCGGCGTGGCGTAGCCGTGGACGCGGGCGCCCGGCGGGGCCGCGTAGACGAGGTGGCAGCCCGGGTCCGATGACCGGTCGCCGTAGTCGCTCCACGGGCCCTCGAAGGTGACCACGAGGTCCGCCAGGTCGAGGTAGGCCGGGTGCGGCGGCACCCCCGGGTTGAGGACGAGGTACGGCGCGCCGAGCGAGCGTGCGGCGATCGCCAGACGGACGTAGTGCGGCAGCGCCTCGGAGCCGTCCGGGGTCTGGTCCAGGAAGACGCCGTCGACGGCGTACCACCGCCGGTAGGTGCCGATCTCCGCGACGACCTCGGCATGGGGGCGACGGCCGTAGTCCGTGTCCACGTAGCCGAGGACTCGCGTCGCGCCGCGCAGGCGCGGCAGGACGTCGAGGTAGGCCTGGTCCACCGCCGGGCCCGGGCCGCTGGCCGGGTTGATCACCACCCCCGCGAGCCGGGGTGCCTCGTCCGCCAGCGCGGCCCACGCGGCGGGCTCGACGGCCGGGTGGAAGTAGGCCGGGACGAGCAGTCGGGATATCGGATCGTCACTCACGCCGGGTTCAACGACCGCGCGGGAAAAGGGAAACCCCCTCCGCCGAAGCGGAGGGGGTCCCGGGTGGTGCGGATCGCGGCGCTGCGGCTCACTGTCCGAGCGGCGTGTAGAACAGGTGCATGCCCGGGATGGTCAGGTTCCCGCCGAACTGGCCCTGCTGGATCGCCGTCACATTGCCCATCTCCAGCGTCAGCGGGATCGGGATCGCGCCGATGAGGTTGTAGAGCCACTGCGGCAGGGTGTCCGGGGTCAGGTCCAGGCTGACGTTGAGCAGGCTCAGCGGGATGCCCTCGGCCGCCAGCAGGGTGCCCTTGAGCTCGGTGACGTACATCGTCACCGTGCCGCCACGCATGGTGGAGGTCGAGCCGGGCGAGCCCTGGACGTGGACCTCCTGGCCGCGCTGGTTGGCGGACATGTCGAGGTCGCCGATGTTGACCGCCTCGGCGGTGAACTTCAGCACGCGCTGGGTGCTGCCGTCCGCCAGCGGGACGGTGACCACGCCGTGGAACTCGGTGTTGATCAGCTTCAGGTCGGAGGACTTCAGCGTCCACTTCTCCACCGGCATGGTGCCGGCCGCGAGCTGCGAGCTGACCGAGGTGTCCAGCGGCGCCGCCAGGTGGCTGATGTCGCAGGGCTTGTTCGGGTCCGAGGTCGGCGTGGCCGTCGGGCTCGGGGTCGCCCCCGTGCCGCCGGTGCCGGACGACGGGCTCGTGCTCGGCGTCGCCGGCGGGGTCGCCGTCGCGCTCGGCTTGGCCGAGGTGGGCGCGGCCGACGTCGAGGGGGCCGGCGTCGCCGCGCTGCGGACGGCCGCGGCGTGCGCCTGCGGCTTCGCGCTCGCCGAGGCGGACCCGGACGGCTGCGCCGTCGGGGTCGTGGCGACGGTCGTGCCGGAGGCCGTGTGGCCGCCGAGGAGACCGCCCAGCAGGCCACCCAGGATGCCGCCCAGCGGGTCGGAGGGGCCGCCCTGGGTCGGGCTGGGCGTGGGCGTCGGCGTGCTGCCGGTCCCGGTGCCGCCCGTGCCGCCACCGGTGCTCCCGGAGCCGGAACCGCCGGACGCCGAACCACCGGACGCCGAACCGCCCGAAGCCGAGCCACCGGCGGCCGAACCGCCGGAGGCGGAGCCGGTGCCGCCGCTCGTGCTGCCGCCCGTACCGCCGCGCTGGGCCGGCACGGACGCGCCGGTGCCGGTGGTGTGCGGGGCGGCCTTGCCGACCACCACGCCGCTCTTGGTCGTGGTGGTGCCGGGCGTGGCCGGGGTGGTCGCGCCGGTACCGGTACCGGGAGCGCCCTTGGTGCAGGTGCCGCCCGTCGTTCCCGCCAGGTCGGGCGCGGACTTCGGCGCGACCTTGGCGGCGCCGTCCGCGGCGAAGGCCAGCTTGGGGGCGAGCATGCCCATCAGCAGGGCCGTCGGCATGGCGGTCAGGGCGATGGCGCGACCGACGGGGCGCTGCATGCGCCCGCGCACGGTGGGCCGGGGAGCAGCGTGGCGGCCGGCGGTGCGAACCGGCTGCTGCTCGTTGTCACTCGACACTCTTGCTCTCCTCCTGCGGCTCCTGAGGCTCCAGCGCCTCGGGTGCGGCGGGCTCCGCGGCCGGCTGCTGCGCAGCCGCTCCCGCCTCGCCCGCCTGCTGGGTCGGAAGAACCACCCCGGTGTCCGCCTCCGCCGCGACCGCCTGGGCCGTACCCGCCTCGGGCTCCGCCTTCAGCGGGGCCCAGGAGCAGACCAGGGCGCCACCCAGGATGCCGAGCATCAGGCCCATCCCGAAGCCGCCGAAGTTGGAGACCGGCAGCGAGATGATGCTGAGGACGATCGCCGCGATGCCGGCGAAGACGCGGATCAGCGGCTGGAACCAGCACGAGATGCCGAGAGCGATCAGCAGCATGCCGATGACGGCCGAGCCCGCACCCGCGGTCGTGGCCATCTGGATGCGGAGCGCGCCGATGTTCATCGTCGCGTACGGGAAGTAGAGGATCGGCCCGGCGGCGCACAGGACCAGAAGGCCGCCCCAGAACGGGCGGGTCCGGCGCCAGTCACGGAAGGATCGACGGACCTTGGTGAAGCCGCTGATCGGATCGGGCTGCGCCGTCGTCATCGCGCTGGTCACGTGGCAGCTCCCAGGGGTGTAGCTCGTTGGGGTGGAGCTCGATGGCTCGAAACTCGAAAGGGGGTGGCGGGGAGGGGACAGGCCCTCCCCGCCGAAAGACCTCAGGTACCTCGGTTACGTCAGAAGCAGGGGTTGCTGCCGGACGAGAGGTTGAGGTGCATGTTCGCCAGGGCGAAGGTGCCGGCCGAGGTGGCCCACGCGGTCTGCTTGACGTTGGTCAGGTCGGCGGAGTCCGCCTCCTGGCCGAAGCTGCCCGCGAAGCCCGGCTGGGCGGCGGACGTGGAGTCCACCGGGCCCTTGCTGATGGCGCCACCGGCGACACCGATGTTGATGTTGTTGAAGGTCGCGGTGTCGGCCTTCAGGTCCGTCATGTCGATGAAGAGCTTCGACGCCTGGACCGGCGTGCCCGCGTCACCGGCGGTGATCCGCAGGGTGTAGTCACCCAGCGGGCCGAGCGGCACGTCGACGGACTGGCACAGGTTGGTGATGGTGGCGCTGTTGAAGCCGGAAACCGCGACCGGAAGCGGCGCCTTGGTGCCACTGCCGTTCACCACGGTGTCCACGGTGCCGTACTGCGAGAAGCCGTCACCGTGCAGCGAGCCGGCCTCGACCTTGAACGACGCGCCGGACAGCGCGAAGGACGCGGCGAGCGCGCCCTGGGCGATGCTGACACCGACCGCGGCGGTCGCGGCCAGAGTCGGGACCATGACGACGGCGAAGCGCTTCCAGCGGGTCTTGCCGAAGGTCTGGGACATGAGTCGAGATCCTCCTTCTCGGACGTACATCTCCCGGCGGGGTGTGGGTGCCCGGCCGGAGATGGGGAGAAGAGCTACGTCCTCGGGAGGTGAGAGCACCCCCGAGCGACAACCACTCGTGCGTGCCGAGGGGCACGCCCGTTTCGAGCACAGGCTCCATCCACCGGACGGAGACCCCCCTGTCCTCAACTCAGGTGCCGGCGGACCGACACCCCGCCCGGTGGGGATTCCAGCGCCCGCTCCCCGACCGGCTGCCGGGGTTCAGGTGTTGGACCGAGCGTGCTAGATCGTGGTCCATGTGGGGCCGCTGCACAAGTGGTTCATTACCGATGAGTAAGGAACACGTGAACCACACAAGGCCCGGGAAAGACTCCGGTTTGACGCTCTGTGATCGTGATCACCTGGCACCCCGGGCCAAGCTGCTGGAAACACGGGCGTAACAGACGAAGACGGCCACGCAGGGTGACCGTCTCGCCGGAATGTCAAGATTTGATAAAGCACGTCGACGTCAGGTCGGCGTGTCGACACATCTCCGCAACACGCTCACGAAGGTGACACCCGTCAGAAGAGCTTGCGTGCCAGAGCGCCCCGCGCCTGCACCACGCGGGGGTCGTCGGCGCCGATCACCTCGAAGAGGGAGAGCAGGTGCAACCGCACCTTGTCGCGCTGCTCGCCGAAGGTGCGGCCCACCGTGTCGACCAGCCGCCCGAAGGCGTCGTCCACGTGACCGCCCACCAGATCCAGGTCGGCGGCGGCGATCTGGGCGTCGGCGTCGCCGGGCTGCTGAGCGGCGGCGGCGCGCACGGCCGCGGGGTCGGCTCCCTGCACCCGCTGGAGCAGCTCCGCCTGGGCGAGGCCCAGCTTGGCCTCCTCGTTGGCGGGCTGGTCGGCCAGCACGTTGCGGTAGGCCTGGATGGCGCCGCCCAGGTCGCCCTGGTCCAGCGCGTCGTGCGCGGCGGCGAGCGCCGGGTCGAGCGGCTCCTCGGCGCCCTCAGGCGCGGCCACCGGCTCGCCCCTGCCGCTGCGGACACCGGGCTCGCCGGCGATGCCGAAGCGCTCGGCCGCCTCCTTGATCAGCTGGTCCAGCAGCGGGCGGATCTCCTCCGCCATCGCCGGGCCCTCGAACAGCGGGATCAGCTGACCGGCGACGACCACCAGCACGGTGGGCAGGTCGCGCAGCTGGAGCTGCTGGGCCAGGCGCTGGTTGTCGCGGACGTCCACCTCGGCCAGCACGAAGCGGCCGTCGTACTCCTCGGCCAGCGCCTCCATCACGGGGACCTGCTGCTCGGCCGGGCCGTAGCCCTCGGCCCAGAACAGCAGCAGCACCGGGACCTCGGCGGAGAGCGGGATCACCGTGGCCTGGAAGTCGGCCTCGGTGACGGCGAAGATCAGTGGCTCGGCCGCGGCGTCCACCCCGTTCGCCTCGGCCTTTCGGGCGCGCTCGGCACGCATCTGCTCCGCCTTGGTGGCGGCGTCGGCGGCCGCCTTGACCGCGGCGAGGTCGACCGCGCCGCGCAGGGACATGTTGTTCCGTGGCTGCATGGGCCTATCCTCCCCCGTCGCGCGGTCCGTTCGCACCAATACCCCCGCTGTCCTGTTGGATTGCAGGACCTCGGGGGATGTGGTGCGTCGTACGAGTGTGTGAAAGTCAGCGGGCGCGGATCCCCATCCGCGCGGCAGCGTGGTTGTCGCTCTTTCGCTACGAGTCGTAGCGTATATGGGTCCACCGGCTCCGCGCATCAGGTTCCACGTGAGCTGCGCCACTCTTGCGCCCGCCCTCTCGGAGCACTGAGTACCGGCGAGTAACCTGCGTTAACCCAGCCTTCACAGAACCGCCGTCCACAAGGAGCCCGACGTGACCGCACCGGCCGGCCCGCGCAAGGGCCGCCCGCGCAACGCCGAGGCGGATGCCGCGATACTCGCGGCCACCCGGGAGGCGCTGGCGGAGCTGGGCTGGGGCGGGCTCACCATGGGCGACGTGGCCGTCCGTGCGGGCGTCGCCAAGACGACGCTGTACCGGCGCTGGCCCTCGAAGAACGAGCTCGTGGTCGCGGCCGTCGCGGAGAAGCTGGACGAGCTGGAGATGGCGGACCTCGGCAGCCTCCGCGCCGACATCGAGGCGGTCGTCGGCCGGTTCGCCGAGCTGCTCTCCGCCCCGGAGACGCAGGCGGCCCTGCTGGCCCTGTTCGCGGAGGCCACCCGCGACCCGCTGCTGCGGCTGCGCGTGCGCGAGGCCATCATCGAGCCGCAGAAACGTTTGGTCCTCGCCGGCCGCGCCGCCGCCCAGGCCCGCGGCGAACTCCCCGCCGACACCTGTGCGGAGGCCGCGGCGGCGGCGGTCGACATCATCTTCGACACGGTCGCCGGCACGGTCGTCCACCGCATGCTCGTCAGCGGCGAGCCCGCGACGGCCGAGTGGATCAGTGCCTTCACCACCCTGCTGCTCCACCCGCTGACGGAGATCGCCGCGGGCTGACGCGCCGTCCACCGTGAACGTGCGAGGCCCTGTCCCGTGTACGGGTCCCTGATGCTGACCGGCCCTCCGGCATCGACGCCTTTGGCGCGCCAGTGCTCGGGATGCCGCAGTTGTGGGTCGTCCCCGGCCTGACGGCCGACGGGCCGGCCTGAACCTCAGCGGCGCAGAAGCGCCGCCCACAGGAAGGGCACCCCGAAGAGCGGCGAGTCGGGTCCCTCCTCCCGCATCCGGCGCAGCTCCACCTCGGTCAGGCCGGAGAAGATCCGACGCAACGCCTCGGGGGTGCAGGCGAGGCCGCCCTCCAGGTCGCCCGTGCGGTAGAGCTCCGCGTCGGACACCTCCGAGCCCATGGCGCGAATCGCGCAAGGGCCCGGGACGCCGCCGTCGCGGTGTTCCGGGCCCGGGGGCGAGAGCGGTCAGAAGCCGGCCGGCTCCACGTAGACGCCCCACTCGTCGCGCAGCACGTTGCAGATCTCGCCGAGGGTCGCCTCCGCGCGGACCGCGTCCAGCATCGGGGGGACCATGTTCGCGCCCGAGCGGGCGGCGGCGAGCATGGCGTCGAGACCGGCCTTGACCGCGGCCTCGTCGCGGGCGGACTTGCGCTCCGCGAGGACGCGGACCTGCTCGCGCTCGACCTCGTGGCTGACCCGGAGGATCTCCAGCGGCGGGGTGACCGAACCGGTCGCGGTGTTGACGCCGACGACGCGCTTGTCGCCCTTCTCCAGGGCGACCTGGTACTGGAAGGCCGCGTCCGCGCTCTCGCCGGTGAAGTAGCCGTTCTCGATGCCGCGCAGGATGCCGGAGGTCATCGGGCCGATCGGGTGCTCCTTACCCGCACCCACCGCCGCCGCACCCATGTCCATGATCTTGCTGAAGATCGCCTCGGCCTGGGCCTCGATCCGGTCGGTCAGCGCCTCGACATACCAGGAACCACCCAGCGGGTCGGCGACGTTGGCGACGCCGGTCTCCTCCATCAGCACCTGCTGCGTGCGCAGCGCGATCTCCGCCGCCTGCTCGCTCGGCAGCGCGAGGGTCTCGTCCAGGGCGTTGGTGTGCAGCGAGTTGGTGCCGCCCAGCACCGCCGAGAGGGCCTCGACGGCCGTGCGGACCACGTTGTTGTACGGCTGCTGCGCGGTGAGCGAGACGCCCGCCGTCTGCGTGTGGAAGCGCAGCCACTGCGCCTTCTCGGTCTTGGCCCCGTAGACGTCACGCAGGCGCTTGGCCCAGATCCGGCGCGCGGCACGGAACTTGGCGATCTCCTCGAAGAAGTCCAGGTGCGCGTCGAAGAAGAAGGAGAGCCCCGGCGCGAAGACGTCGACGTCGAGGCCGCGCGACAGGCCGAGCTCGACGTAGGCGAAACCGTCCGCGAGGGTGAACGCCAGCTCCTGCGCGGCTGTCGCGCCCGCCTCGCGGATGTGGTAGCCGGAGACCGAAAGGGGCTTGTACGCCGGGATGTTGGCGGCGCAGTACTCCATCAGGTCGCCGATCAGGCGCAGGTGGGGCTCAGGAGCGAAGAGCCACTCCTTCTGCGCGATGTACTCCTTGAAGATGTCCGTCTGCAGCGTGCCGTTGAGCACGCCCGGGTCGACGCCCTGGCGCTCGGCGGCGACGAGGTACATGCAGAAGACCGGGACCGCCGGGCCGGAGATGGTCATCGACGTGGTGACGTCCGCCAGCGGCAGGTCGCGGAAGAGCACCTCCATGTCGGCGGCGGAGTCGATGGCGACACCGCAGTGGCCGACCTCGCCGAGCGAACGCTCGTCGTCGGAGTCGCGGCCCATCAGCGTCGGCATGTCGAAGGCGACGGAGAGGCCGCCGCCGCCCGCGTCGAGGATCATCCGGTAGCGCTCGTTGGTCTGCTCGGCGTTGCCGAAGCCCGCGAACTGGCGGATGGTCCAGGTGCGGCCGCGGTAGCCGGTGGGGTAGAGGCCGCGGGTGTAGGGGAACTCGCCGGGCCAGCCGATGCGCTCGAAGCCGGGGTAGGTGGTGCCGGCGGGCGGACCGTACGCGGGCTCGACCTCGTCACCGGACAGCGTGGTGAAGTCCGCGTCGCGCTTGCGGGCGCGGTCGTAACGCTGCTGCCACCGCTCCCGGGCGGCATCGGTCTGCTGTGCGTCCATCGGTGGTGGCCCTCGCCCTCGGCAGAATACGAAAATACTCGGACGTCCTAGTACTTCAATTTACTCGGATGCCCGAGCGCCTGTCGATGGAGACATGCAGCACAGCGCCCCACGGTCCGGTGAACCGTGGGGCGCGGGCGAAAGCGAGGAGGATCAGGCGCCGACCAGTTGCTCCTGCTCCTGGGCGGCCAGCTGGGCCTTCATCTCGCGCACGACGCGGCGCTCGACGAAGAAGACGGCGGTCGGGATGGTGCCGGCCAGAACCGTCCAGACGATCTTGCCCATCGGCCACTCGAGCTTCATGCCGAGGATGAAGGCGACGACGACATAGGCCATGTAGAGCCAGCCGTGCAGGGTGCCGACGATCATCACCGGCGTCCGCGAGCCGTTGAGGAGGTAGGCGTTGACGCACGCGAGGCAGAGCAGGACCAGGCCCACGCCGGTCACGTACGCCAGCGCACGGTAGGCCGTGAGCAGAGAGGAGGCGGGGTTGGACTTGTTCATAGTCATCGAGAGTAGACCGGCAAAAGTCGATCTCTCACACCGCCCCGGACTCCTGGGCCTCCTGGCGGTCCTCGAAGTCGCCGGCCGCTATCCGCAGCGGCCGCAGCATCTCGAACAGCTGCTTGCAGCCCTCGGCGTCGTAGCCGGTCAGGCCGAAGTCCATGGCCATCAGGTCCTGGGTGGCCGCCTCGACCACCTCACGGCCCTTGGGCGTGATCGCGGCGAGGACACCACGGCCGTCCAGCGGGTTCGGGCGCCGGGTGACCAGACCGGCCGCCTCCAGGCGGTCGACGGTGTTGGTCACGCTGGTGGGGTGCACCATGAGCCGCTGGCCGATCTTGGACAGCGGCAGCTCGCCGGCCTGGCTGAAGGTGAGCAGCACCAGCGCCTCGTACCGGGCGAAGGTCAGCTTGTACGGCTTGACGATCGCGTCGACCTGCGCGAGCAGGATCTGCTGGGCCCGCATCACCGAGGTGATCGCCGCCATGGACGGCACCGCGCCCCAGCGCCGCGCCCACAGTTCGTCGGCGCGTTCGATGGGATCGAAGGAGAGGCTCAGCGGCTTCGGCACGCTGACACGTTACCGCTAGGTCAGCACGGTGCGACCGGCCGTCTCACGCCATGGCGGGGGCGGTCTCCCGCTCCTCGCGGGCGAGGATGCGCTCGGCGAAGAAGCCGCCGGTCGGCAGGACCGAAAGGATCATGATCCAGGCGAAGCGCTTGAAGTCCCAGCCCTGCTCGCGCCAGGCCATCAGCGCGAAGACCGCGTACAGGACGAAGAGGATGCCGTGCACCATGCCCATCACCGGCACCGCGTTGAAGCTGGTGGTGCGCTTCAGGACGGAGCAGACGAGCAGCAGGAGGAAGGAGACGCCCTCCGGCATGGACACCAGACGCAGGCGGTGGATGGCGGTGGTCTTCACGTCGAACCTTCGAACCTCTCGGGAATGTCGCAATCTCGCGCCAAGCGCGTCCGTTCAGTATGACCGACCCGCTTTTCGGACGTTCAGCCGGATATTCTCCCGCCCATGACGAGGGACTGGGACCGCCGGCACTGCGCCCGCAAGGGGCACACCACCTACGCACCGACCGAGCCGGAGCTGCGCGAGCGGCTGCGGGTCGAGACGGCGGTGGGCGAGGCCTGGCGCTGCCTGCGCTGCGGGGACTTCGCGGTCGGCGAGGCGCACGGCACCGGCCCGGCGGCGGACGCCCCGACCGTCCCGCGCGGCAAGGCGCTGCGCGACCTGTTCATCCTGCGCTTCCTGGCCGTGGAGCGGCTGGTGCGCGGGGTGTTCATCATCCTGGTGGCCTGGGCGGTGTGGAAGTTCAGCAACAGCCAGACCTCGGTGCAGCAGCTGTTCAACGACAACCTGACGCTCTTCCGTCCGATCGCGCAGCACTTCCACTACGACCTGGACCACTCGCCGATAGTCGACACCATCCAGAAGACGTTCCAGTACAAGCACAGCACCCTGCTGATCACCGCGGGCGCGCTGGTCGCCTACGCGCTGATCGAGATCGTCGAGGCCTTCGGACTGTGGGCGGCCAAGCGCTGGGCGGAGTACCTGACGGTGGTGGCCACGGCGGCGTTCCTGCCGCTGGAGATCATGGAGCTGACGCACAAGGTCAGCGGCTTCAAGATCGGCACGTTGGCCCTGAACGTGCTGGCCGTCCTCTACATCCTGCTGGCCAAGCGGCTCTTCGGTCTGCGCGGCGGCGCGAAGGCCTTCGAGGCGGAGCGGCACGGCGCCTCGCTGCTGGAGATCGAGACGGCGGCGCACCAGGCCTCGCTCAAGGCCCGGGAGGCGGGGCTCGCGGCGGCGATGGCGAACGCCCACCAGAACGTCCACCAGAGCGTCCACCAGAACGCGCCACTCGATCGGGTGGCGCCGCAGCGGGACGAGGCCCTGGATGGGCCTTCGGCGATCGTTGAATAGTACAATTTTCAACTAAACGACGTATCATCGGGCTATGGACACCACCACAGCCCCGTCCGTCCTTCCCCCGTCCCACCCGGACCCCCAGGAGGACGCCCCGTGGCTCACCGCGGAGGAGCAGCGTCTGTGGCGAGCCCATCTGGAGGTCAGCCGGCTCCTGATGTACCAACTGGAGCGCGAGCTGCAACCCTACGGGCTCTCGATGAACGACTACACCATCCTGGTCGAGCTCTCCGAGGCTCCGCAACGGCGGATGCGGATGACCGACCTGGCGGTCGCCACGCTGCAGTCCAAGAGCCGCCTCTCCCACCAGATCACCCGGATGGAGGCCGCGGGCCTGGTCACCCGCGACACCTGCCCGGGCGACCGCCGCGGCCTGTTCGCGGTGCTGACCGACCGCGGCTGGGACACCATGCGCCACGTCGCCCCGCGCCACGTCCGCAAGGTGCGTGAGCACTTCATCGACCGTTTCGACGAGGACCAGATCTCCTCGATCTACGAGGCCCTCGCCCCGATCGCGGACCACCTGCGCGAGCTGCGCGGACGCGGCTGACCCGGCTCGGCCTCACGGACGACCCGCGGGCTCGAATCCGGCCAGCATCTGCTCCAGCGCGGCCTGGTCCGGGCCGACGAACGGCGCGAGCCCGGCCACGGCGCCGAGCGTGTCGATCATCTGTCCGGTGATGCCGGAAGCCGGGGGCAGATGGGTCGACAGCACGAGCTCGGGCGCGCGCTCCCGCAACAGCTGCCAGCTGCGCTCGAACCGCTCCGCGTCGACGTTCTCGACCCACGGACTGTCCACGCTCGCCCAGAAGACCTGGAGGTCGCTCAGGCCCCGCGGAGCGAGGTCGCGCGCGTCTGGGCCCTGTGCGAGCTCCGCGCTCGGCAGCGGGCCGCCGAAACAGTCGGAGCTGAAGCAGACCCCGGTGCGGTCGTCGAAGAACCCGACCGTCGCCGGGTTGTCGAACAGCGGCGGCCGGAAGCCGGTGAGGGTCCGGTCCCCGACGTCCAGCGACTGCCCGGGGTTGAGCAGGTAGATCCGGTCCATCGGCAGCGGGTGCTCGGTGGACATGATCCCGGCCCCGGCGAAGGTGGTCACCACCCGCGCCCGCGGCGCGGCGTCCAGCAGGGCGAAGATCCCGCCCGTGTGGTCGCGGTCGGGGTGTGTCAGCCAGATCCACCGCACGTCGGCGGGGTCGAGCACGGCACTGAGCGTCCGCAGGAAATCCCGGTCCGGCAGCCCGAGGCCGGTGTCGACGACGACGGGCTGGGCGGCCTGGAGGACGAACGCGTTGACGGGGATGTGGCCGATCCCCGGCACTTCGAGGCTGTCACTGAGGACACTGACATCGGGGTGGACGCGGTGCACGGGCATGGGTGGGCGCTCCCTCGGCTGGGACTCCGGTTCGGAGGATCGCTCGCGGCCGCTGCCCCCATCGTAGGCGCGCTCCGTGCGGCTCAGGTCCGGAGGGCTCAGGTGCGGAAGACCGGCCGGCAGATCTCCGTGCGCCAACGGCTCTCGTCCGGGGTCTCCCCGCAGTCGACGAGATAGCTCTCCCGCATCGGCCCGGCCACGGCGAGGGCGTGCCGGGCGACGTGGGCGGCGAGCGCGCCCGCCCGGACGAGACGACCGCCTGGGCGGCGCGGGCCTTCCTGCTGCTCGCCGAGGACGGCCGGATCCGTGAGGACTACCACCTCACCGTGCAGGCGCTGACCGACGCCTGAGCGGCGCGAGCACCTTGTGCGCCAGGCCCTTGGCCAGCAGGCGGTACATGTCGCGCTTGCGCGGCTCGTTGTACACGACGAAGTCGTCGAACCGGTGCACGCCGCGGCGGCCGGCGACGGCGCGGGCCGCGTCGCGGACGACCGTGAGCTGGGCGGGCGTCATCTGCGGCGCCCGCTCGTCCGGCTGGTACCGCGCCCCGATCGGGTACTCGCGCCCCGGGGCGCGGCCCATCTCGACGTGGCACCCGATCACGTGCGTCACCGCGTGCCCGGACGCGAAGTCGACCATCCGGTCCAGGGTGGCCAGGAAGGCCGGGTAGTCGAAGGCGTACAGGCGCCCGGGCAGGACCGTGTCGCCGGTCAGCAGGAAGCCCGTGGCCGGGTCGAACACCGTGACCGCCGAGGCATGGTGGCCGGGCGAGCCGAGCAGCGTCAGCTCCCGCCCGCCGAGGTCGAACAAGGCGGTGCCGGTGGGCCAGTCCTCCCCGAAGCCGAAGAACTCCCGCACCGCCTCGACCTCGCGGGCGACGACGGTGGTGTCCGGCCGGTCCGCGAACTGGGCGTCGGCGGCCACGTGGTCGCCGTGGCCGTGGGTGTGCGCCACGACGAGCTCGTACCCCTCGCGGGGGTGCGCGGCGAGCCACTCGGCGACCAGTCCGTCGACGGTCTCCCGCAGCGGGAACCGTGCCGGGTCCTCGGTGGCGCCGGTGTCGAGCAGCAGGGCACGGTCCGCGCCGAACAGCAGGAACATGAACGGCGCCTCGTAGTTGAGCCGCTTGCTCTGCCGCAGGATCACGGTCCCGGCGTCGTAGTGGTGCACCTGGATCCGCGGCTCCCCCGGCGTGCCGTGGTTCCAGGCGACGTCCAGCATCGCGCCGGTCATGAGGTGACAGCCGCGATCAGGTCGTCCGCCGCCGTGTAGGGGTCCAGCTCACCTTCGGCGACCTTCTGGGCCAGCGCGGCGAGGTGCTTGTCGCCGTGCACGTCGGCGAAACGCTCGCGCAGGGCGGTCACCGCGATGGTCTCGACCTCCTGCGCGGCCCGGCGCAGGCGGCGCGCGGCGAGCTCGCCGTGCTCGGACATCCAGGCGTGGTGCTTTTCCAGCGCCTCGACGACCTCGTCGACGCCCTCGTGCTTGGCCGCGACCGTCTTCACGATCGGCGGACGCCAGTCCCCGGCGCCCCGGGCCTCGCCCAGGCCCAGCATGTGGTTGAGCTCGCGGGCGGTCGCGTCCGCGCCGTCCCGGTCGGCCTTGTTGACGACGTAGACGTCGCCGATCTCCAGGATGCCCGCCTTGGCCGCCTGGATGCCGTCGCCCATGCCCGGCGCGAGCAGCACGATCGTGGTGTCCGCCTGGGCCGCGATCTCGACCTCGGACTGACCGACCCCGACGGTCTCGACCAGGATCACCTCGCACCCGGCGGCATCCAGCACGCGGATCGCCTGCGGCGCGGACCAGGCCAGACCACCGAGGTGGCCACGGGTGGCCATGGACCGGATGAAGACCTCCGGGTCCGTCGCGTGCTCCTGCATGCGGACGCGGTCCCCGAGGAGGGCTCCGCCGGAGAACGGCGAGGAGGGGTCGACGGCCAGCACCCCCACCCGCTTGCCCAGCCGCCGGTACGCGGTGACGAGCGCGGAGGTGGACGTCGACTTCCCCACCCCCGGCGAGCCGGTCAGCCCCACGACGTAGGCGCGCCCCGTCAGCGGCGCGAGCGCGGCCATGACCTCCCGCAGTTGCGGGCTGGCGCCCTCGACCAGCGAGATCAGCCGCGCGACGGCACGCGGCCGCCCTTCACGGGCCTGCGCGACGAGAGTGGGGACGTCGATCATCGTGCGGAGCTCCAGAAATGATCCGAGATGCAGTTGCACTGTCCAGGGGCGCGGGGCGGCACCGACTATGCGGCTCCGCCGCGCGGGCGCGAGCGGACGGCCGTGCTCCCGCAGATGGTTGCACTGTCCAGGGGCGCGGGGCCGCACCGATATGCGGCTCCGCCGCGCGGGTGCGACCAGCCACCCACGCAGATGACCCGCCGAACGAGCAGAGCCATCCGCAGTGGGTGGTTGTTCGCGCAGCTCCCCGCGCCCCGTCAGGCCCTACGGGCCTTTCAGGCCTTCGGGACGCGGATGACGAGGGCGTCGCCCTGGCCGCCGCCGCCGCAGAGCGCGGCCGCGCCGACGCCGCCGCCGCGGCGCTGGAGCTCCAGCGCCAGGGTGAGCACCACGCGGGCGCCGGACATCCCGATCGGGTGACCCAGCGCGATCGCGCCGCCGTTGACGTTCACCTTGTCGAGGGAAATCCCCAGGTCCTTCACCGACTGCACGGCGACGGCCGCGAACGCCTCGTTGATCTCGACCAGGTCGAGGTCCTCGACGCCGATGCCCTCCTTGGACAGCGCGTGCTGGATCGCGTTGGACGGCTGCGATTGCAGCGAGTTGTCCGGGCCCGCCACGTTGCCGTGCGCGCCGATCTCGGCGATCCAGGTCAGGCCCAGCTCCTCGGCCTTGGCCTTGCTCATCACGACCACCGCGGCCGCGCCGTCGGAGATCTGCGAGGAGGTGCCGGCCGTGATCGTGCCGTCCTTGGTGAAGGCGGGACGCAGCTTGCCCAGGGACTCCACCGTGGTGTCCGCCCGGACGCCCTCGTCCACGGAGAACAGCACCGGCTCACCCTTGCGCTGCGGGATCTCGACGGGGACGATCTCGGCCTCGAAGACGCCGTTCTTCTGCGCGGCCGCGGCCAGCTGGTGCGAGCGCGCGGCGATCTCGTCCTGCTCGGGGCGCTGGATGCCGAGGCGGGTGTTGTGGGTCTCCGTCGACTCGCCCATCGGGATGCCGTCGAAAGCGTCGGTGAGGCCGTCGTAGGCCATCGCGTCGAGCATCTCGATCGCGCCGTACTTGAAGCCCTCGCGGGACTTCGGCAGCAGGTGCGGGGCGTTGGTCATCGACTCCTGGCCACCGGCCACGACGACGTCGAACTCGCCCGCGCGGATCAGCTGGTCGGCCAGCGCGATCGCGTCCAGGCCGGAGAGGCAGACCTTGTTGATGGTCAGCGCCGGGACGTTCATCGGGATGCCGGCCTTGACCGCGGCCTGGCGGGCGGGGATCTGGCCGGCGCCGGCCTGCAGCACCTGGCCCATGATCACGTACTGGACCTGGTCCCCGGTGATGCCGGCGCGCTCCAGCGCAGCCTTGATCGCGACGCCGCCGAGGTCGGCGCCGGAGAACCCCTTGAGCGAGCCGAGCAGGCGGCCCATGGGAGTGCGGGCGCCCGCGACGATCACGGATGTGGTGGCGCGGCTTGCCGTGTTGCTGCTCATGGTGGTCGAGCCCCTTTGCTGCGACGGAACTGGCAGGCGACGGTGTGCCACGGCACCGAGTGCCAGTCGGGAGTTTTCCGCTCAATGTACTGACCGCCCGTGGGGTCGTCACCCGGCACACGGTGTGATCACGGGCACGGTCACCACGGGTTTCGTCCGGACCCGAGTTGCGCTCTATTGGAAGGAGCGTAGATACGCCTACCTTCATTCCCCCAGGAGGGACCTCCCCGTGCTGACGCGCATCGACCACATCGGCATCGCCTGCTTCGACCTGGACAAGACGGTCGAGTTCTACCGCGCGACCTACGGCTTCGAGGTCTTCCACAGCGAGGTCAACGAGGAGCAGGGCGTCCGCGAGGCCATGCTGAAGATCAACGAGACCTCTGACGGCGGCGCGAGCTACCTGCAGCTGCTGGAGCCCACCCGAGAGGACTCCGCCGTCGGCAAGTGGCTGGCCAAGAACGGCGAGGGCGTCCACCACATCGCCTTCGGCACCGCGGACGTGGACGGCGACGCCGCGGACATCCGTGGCAAGGGTGTCCGGGTTCTCTACGACGAGCCGCGTATCGGCTCCATGGGCTCCCGCATCACCTTCCTGCACCCCAAGGACTGCCACGGCGTGCTCACCGAGCTGGTCACCTCGGCCTCCCAGCCGACCCACGAGTAACTCGCGAGTAGCAAGCCGCCGGACACCGAAAGCAAGAAAAACCACCGGACCCCCCTGCACGCACCCCCGATGACGTGAGAAAATGCGCCGGTGCCACGGCCCGGTAGCCGGGGGGTGCGGGTGGGGTGCGCGAGACACCGAGTGGCCCACTCTTCCCCACGATCTGCCACCATTCTCCGTAAGGCATAGGGTTCACCAAGGAGCTCACCCGGACGGCGGAGCGGGATACACCCGAACCGCGCACGGTGTGGCGACGCGATCATGGAGACGGATGGGACCGCGGAGTGCGGGGCAACGACGGCTACGAGGTTGACGATCACCTCGCCAAGTTCGAGGCCGACATGGAGCGGCTTCGCAAGGAGCGCGAGAAGGCCGTCACACACGCCGAGGACCTCGCCTACCAGGTCGAGGTCCTCCGCGCCAAGCTGCACGAATCACGTCGGCAGCTTGCGCAGCCGCGCGCCTTCGACTCCGTGGCCGGGCAGGCCGAGCAGATCCTGCGCAACGCCGAGGCGCAGGCCGAGCAGCTGCGGCAGGAGGCCGAGCGCACCCGGATGGAGGCGCAGAACGCCACCGCCCGGCTGATGCAGGAGGCCGCCGAGCGTTCCGCCCGGCTCCAGGCCGAGTGGCAGGCCGAGGCCGAGGCCCGGCGCCGCCAGCTGGAGGCCGAGCTCGCCGAGCTGCGCCGCAGCGCGCAGCAGCACGTCAACGAGAACGTCTCCTGGGCCGAGCAGGCCCGCGCCGGCACCGAGCAGCAGGCCCGCCAGATCCTCGAGGAGGCCCGCGCCGAGGCCGAGCGGATGATGGGCGTCGCCCGCGCCGAGGCCATGGCCGTCTCCGAGGCCGCCACCTCCCAGGTGGCCGCCGACGTCGAGTCCACCCGCTACGAGGCCGACGCGGTGCTCCAGCGCGCCCGCACCGAGGCCGAGCGGCTGCTGCACGCCGCCGCCGCGCAGGCCCAGGACGCCACCGAGCGCGCCGACCGGGTCCGCGCCGACGCCGGTGTCGAGGCCGACGAGCGCCTCGCCGCCGCCCAGGCCGAGATCCAGCGCCTGCGCGACCAGGCCGCCGCCCTGCGCGGCGAGGCCGAGGGGCTGCGCGGCGAGGCCGAGGCCCGCCTGGCCGGGGTCGAGGCCGCCGGCGTGCAGCGCACCGAGACCGCCAAGGCCGAGATCGCCCGCATGGTCGCCGTCGCGACCAAGGAAGCCGACGAGCTCAAGGTCGAGGCCCAGCGCCTGCTGGAGGAGGCCCGCGCCGAGATCGAGCGGCTCAAGGCCGAGGCCCTGGAGTCCGCCCGCACCGAGGGCGCCGCCACCGCCACCGTCCACCTCGCCAAGGCGGCCCGCACCGCCGAGGAGGTCGTCTCCCGCGCCACCGCCGACGCCGAGACGGTCCGGCAGAACGCCGCCGAGGAGGCCGAGCGGATCCAGACCGAGGCCAGGGCCGAGGTCCAGCTGCTGCGCGAGCAGGCCAGGTCCGCCGCCGAGCAGGCCCAGGGCATGGCCCTTGACGAGATCGCCGCCCACCAGGACGCCGCCGCCCAGCTGCGCGCCCAGGCCGAGCAGCTGCGCGCCGAGACCGCCGTCGAGGTCGAGCGGACCCTCGGTGAGGCGCGCCGCCAGGCCATAGGACAGATCGAGGAGTCCGCCCGCAGCGCCGAGGAGCTGCTGGTCAAGGCGAAGGCCGACGCCGACGAGCTGCGCGGCGGTGCCGCCGAGGAGGTCGCCGCCACCAAGGCGCGCGCCGCCGAGGACGCCCGCGAGATGCAGGGCCGCGCCGAGCAGGTGCTGACCCGCGCCAAGACCGAGGCCGAGCGCATCCGCGGCGAGGCCGAGGGTGTCCGCGACGCCGAGGCCGCCAAGGGCTCCGCCAGGGCCGAGGAGATCGTCGCCGCCGCACAGGCCGCCGCCGACGAGACTCACGCGACCACGCTCGCCGCCGTCGAGGAGCTGCACGCCCAGGCCACCGCCGAGGCCGAGCGTGTCCAGGCCGAAGCCCGGCAGGAGCGCGAGCAGATCCTGGCCGCCAGCGAGCAGCTGGCCGGCGAGCGCGCCCGGCAGGCGGCCGCCGACGCCGAGAAGGCCGCCGAGGACGCCCGCGCCGCCGCCGAGCTGCGCGAGCGCACCGCCGTCGAGGTCGCCGAGTCCCGCGCCCAGGCCGAGAACGAGTTGGCCCGGATGCGCGCCGACCTCGACTCCGAGATCGAGCGCCTGCGCGCCGAGGCCCAGGAGTCGGTCGCCGGGGACGTCGCCGCCGCCAAGGCCAAGACGGAGTCCGCCGAGGCCGACGCCGAGCAGATCCGGGCCAAGGCCCGCGAGGCCGCCGCCCAGGACCTGGAGGACGCCAAGACCCTGCGCGAGCAGGCCGCCGCGTCCGTCGCCGAGGCCGAGGCCGACGCGGAGCGGATCCGCGAGGCCGCCCGCGACCTGGAGGCCGACCTGGTCAGCCGCCGGGAGGCGGCCGAGGCCGAGGCCGAGCGTCAGGCCGAGCAGGCCCGCGAGGCCGCCGAGCGCCAGGCGAGCGAGCTCGCCGACAAGCGGCTCTCCACGCTGGTCGCCGCCAAGGCCGACGCGGACCTGATCCGCGGCCGCGCCCAGGAGGCCGCCGAGGAGGCCGAGCAGGCCCGCGCCCAGCAGCTCGCCGAGGACGCCGAACAGCGCGAGTCGCTGCTCGCCGAGGCGCAGGCTGCCGCCGAGCAGCTCCGCCTCGCGGTCGAGCAGCAGGACGCCGAAGCCAGGCAGCAGCGCGAGACCCTGCTCGCCGAGGTCCGGGCCGAGGCCGAGCGGGTTCGTCTCGCCGTCGAGCAGCACGAGGCAGAAGCCGCGCAGCAGCGCGAGACGCTGCTCGCCGAGGCCCGGGCGGCGGCCGAGCAGTTGGCCGCCGAGACCCAGGCGGGCGCCGAGCAGGTCCGGCTCAAACTGGAGCAGCACGAGGCCGAGGCCGCGCAGCAGCGCGAGACCCTGCACGCCGAGGCGCGCGCCGCCGCCGAGCAGGCCGAGCAGGCCCGCGTCCAGCACGCCGCCGACCTGGCCGACCTGCGCGCCCAGGCCGAACGCGAGCACGCCGAGCAGCGCGAGTCGATCGTCGCCGCGGCCCACGCCGAGGCCGACCGGGTCCGCGCCGAGGGCCGCGAGCACGCCGCCCAGGACATCGCCGACGCGAAGGCCTCGCGCGAGTCCGCCGCCAAGCAGCTCACCGACACCGAGACCGCCGTCGCCGAACTGCGCGAGGAGGCCGCCACGGTCCTCGCCGACGCCGAGGCCAAGGCCACCGCCGACCGGGAGGCGCTGGAGGCGGAGTTCGCCGAGCTGCGCGCCGAGGCCGACCGGGTCGCCGCACAGATCCGCGAGGCCGCCCAGGCCGCCGCCGAGGAACTGCACGCGCGTGCCCGCCGTGACTACGACGAGGCCGGGGGCGAGCTGGCCCGGATCCGCGCCGAGGCCGACGCCGCGATCGAGGCCGAGCGCGCGGCGATGATGGAGCAGCGCACCGTCGCCGACGCGCGCACCGCCGAGATCATCGCCCAGGCCGAGCAGGACGCCGCCCAGCACGCCGCCGACCTGGCCGCGCTGCGCGCCGAGACCGAGCACGAGCTGGCCGACCGCCGCGACCAGGTGCTGGCCGAGGCCCACTCCGAGGCCGACCGGGTCCGCGAGGAGGCCCGTGCGGCCGCCGCCGCCGACCTGGCCGACGCCAAGGGTTCGCGCGAGTCCGCCGCCAGGGCGCTGACCGACACCGAGACCGCCGTCGCCGAACTGCGCGAGGAGGCCGCCAAGGTCCTCGCCGACGCCGAGGCCAAGGCCGCCGCCGACCGCGCGCTCTTCGACGCCGAGCTGACCGAACTGCGCACCGAGGCCGAGCTGGCCGCGGGCGAGACCCGCGACGGCGCCGAGCGCGAGGCACAGCAGGTGCGCCAGCTGGCCACCACCGAGGCCGCGCGGCTGCGCGCCGAGGCCGCCGAGGACCGCGAGCGGGTCACCTCAGAGCTCGCCGCGCTGCGCGCGGAGGCCGCCGAGGCCTTCGCCGAGGAGCGGGCGAGGATCGAGGCCGCACGCGAGGAGAACGAGCGCGACGCCGCGAGCCGGATCGCCGCTGCGGAGGACGAGGCCGCCGAGGTCCGCCAGTCCGTGGCCGGCCTCTACGAGCAGGCCGAGGCACAGAACACGCAGACCCGCGCCGACGCCGAGCGCGAGGCCGCGCAGATCCGCGAGCTGGCCACCACCGAGGCCGCCCGGCTGCGCGCCGAGGCCGAGCAACTGCGCGAGCAGGCCGAGCAGGAGTCCCAGCGCCTGCGCGCCGAGGCCGAGGAGCTGCGCGCCAGGGCCGCCGAGGACGCCACCCGCGCCCTCGCGGAGGCGCAGGAGCTGGCCGAGTCCGTCACCGCCGACGCCGAGACCGCCGCGCTGGCCACCACGGCCGCCGCCGAGGAGCAGGCCGACGCGATGGTCTCGGCCGCCCGCAAGGAGGCCGAGCGGATCGCCGCCGAGGGTGCGGCCGAGGGCAGCACGCTGGTCGAGCAGGCCCGTCGCGACGCCGACACCATGCTGGTCGAGGCCCGCGGCGACGCCACGCAGATCCGCGAGCGCGCCGAGGAGCTGCGCGAGCGCACCCACGCCGACATCGAGGCACTGCACGAGCGGGCCCGCAAGGAGTCCGCGGAGGCGCTGCGCTCGGCCGGCGAGCGGGTCGACAAGCTGATCTCCGAGACCAACGACCAGCTCGACGGGATGCGGGCCGAGGCCGAGCGCGAGCTCGCCGTGGCCACGGAGAAGGCCGCCGAGCTGCAGGCCGAGGCGTCCGCCGAGGCCAGCAAGGTCCGCATCGCCGCCGTCCGGAAGGCGGAGGGCCTGCTCAAGGAGGCCGAGGCGCGCAAGGCCGACGCCGACGCCGCGCTGGAGGCCGCCCGCGAGGAGGCCGAGCAGCAGCGGTCCGCCGCCGCGGCGGCCGCCGAGAAGACCCGTCAGGACGCGATCGAGGCGGGCGAGTCGGAGCGCGACCGGGCGCGCGCCGAGGCCGAGCAGACCGTCGAGGAGGCACGGACCGAGGCCAAGCGGATCACCGACGAGGGCCGCAGGGAGCTCGACGAGCTGGTCAACCGGCGCAAGGACATCAACACCGAGATCGCCCGCGTGCAGGACGTACTCCAGGCCCTCGAGGCCTTCGAGGCGCCCGGCGGAGCGGGAAAGCCCAACGGGGGGACGGGCGGCGCCGGCAACGGCACGGCCGGTGGGGCGAGCAGGGCCAACGGGGACAGCAACAACAGGCCGGGTGGCGGCCGCGGCGGAGCCCCAGCGGGCGTCGGCGCGGGGGCCACTCGTCCGGGTGGCAAACGCGGTGGCACGCAACCACCCGATTGAGCGGTCATTCTCCACTCTTCATCGGCTTTACGCCGATGACACTCCGAATCCGTGTCAGGATTCGCCCTATCACCTCACCTCAACCATCCGACTCTCCGGGCATACGACAGGAACTCCACCCCTATGAGCGACACACACTCTCCGCACGGCTTCGACGTTGTGCGCCGCGGGTACGAGCGGGCTCAGGTCGACGAGCGCATCGGCAAGCTGGTCGCTGACCGCGACGGCGCCCTCAACCGGATCGGTGCGCTGGAGAAGCGCATCGAGGAGCTGCACCTCGAGACGCAGACGGCGCAGGCCCAGATCACGGACGCCGAGCCGTCCTACGCGGGTCTCGGCGCGCGCGTCGAGAAGATCCTGCGGCTGGCCGAGGAGGAGGCCAAGGACCTGCGTGAGGAGGCCCGCCGCGCCGCCGAGCAGCACCGCGAGCTGGCCGAGGCAGCCGCCCAGCAGGTCCGCAGCGAGGCCGACGGCTACGCCAAGGACCGCAAGGCGAAGTCCGAGGAGGAGGGGCTGCGCATCGTCGACAAGGCGAAGAGCGACTCCACCCAGCTCCGCGCCGAGGCGGCGAAGGACGCGCAGAACAAGCGCGAGGAGGCGGACGCCCTCTTCGAGGAGACCCGCGCCAAGGCGGCCCAGGCCGCGGCCGACTTCGAGACCAACCTGGCCAAGCGCCGCGAGCAGTCCGAGCGTGACCTGGCCGCGCGTCAGGCCAAGGCCGAGAAGCGCCTCGCCGAGATCGAGCACCGCGCCGAGCAGCTCCGCCTGGAGGCTGAGAAGCTCCGCACCGACGCCGAGCGTCGCGCGCGTCAGACGGTCGAGACCGCCCAGCGCCAGGCCGAGGACATCGTCGCCGACGCCAACGCGAAGGCGGACCGCGTCCGCAGCGAGAGCGAGCGCGAGCTCGCGGCGCTGACGAACCGTCGCGACAGCATCAACGCCCAGCTCACCAACGTCCGCGAGATGCTCGCCACCCTCACGGGCGCGGCGGTCGCGGCGGCTGCCGCCCCGGACGACGACGTCATGGGCCGCGGCGTCCCGGCCCAGCAGAGCCGCTGACGCTTCAGCTTCGCTCCCCCAGGTCGTTGCACTGTGCCAGGGGCGCGGGGGGGGGGGGGGGGCCGGGCCCCCCCCCCCCCCCCCGGGGGGGGGCGGGGGGGGGCCCCCCCCCCCCCCGGGGGGGGGGGGGGCGCCCGGGCCCCCCCCCCCCCCCCCCGCGGCCCGGGGGCCAAACACCCG